>JACMRC010000506.1 GCA_014376655.1 Mucilaginibacter sp.
CAGCACATAGCGGCGCATGGGGCCAACACCGTGGGTTATCACTATCCAGCCGTGCTCAGTCTCAATCGGCGATCCGCAGTTACCTATCTGTACAAACTCCCAGCTAAACTTTGGTTTTTGCAGCAATATGGGTTTCTCCCAGATATTGATCTTGTCAGAATACATAATGTAGTTATTGCACCCATCAATACGCGATATCATTACGTATTTGCCATTTATTTTGCGGGGAAACAACGCCAGATTTTTATTCTGTGCGCCGTCACCATACAATGGCATTATCTTGAAGTTATAAAAATCAGTTGTTTGCAGCAGCTTAGGCATTATCAATGCCCCATCATAGGCAGTATAGGTAGCGTAATATACCCTGCTGCCATCTTCATGTATAAATTCTACAAAGCGGGCATCCTCAATACCTTTACGTTCATATTCTGATATCGGGAATATAACACGGTCTGATATATCGGTATCTAAAGAAAATACAATTTCGTAATACGAATCGGCCAGCCATAATACCTTATCATACTCCAGCTTTTTCATATCGCTTTCCTGCAGTTTTTGCGAGTCGGATATAATACGGCGAAGGTTAGAGTATTCAAAATGATGATCCAGTTTTGATTCCAGCTCGTGCAGCACATCAATGTTGATTTGTGTAATAGCGGCTTTATCAAAAAATAGCTTTTTATTATAAACCGCATTACGAACAATCTCGGCCTCATCAATATAATTACCTGCCGGTAAAACAGTAATGTTATTGTTTTTATCTATCAATGCCCGGCGGAAAGTGATTGACGAAATATGTCCCTCGCCCACAGCCCTAAAGCTCATAATAACCCGGCGCTCACCTTCTGATAGTTCGGTTTGATCAGGGTCCTGTACGATTGACGGGTTAAAAAACGCCGCCGACTCGATAGAATATTCATGTGTAAAATACGACCCGATCAATAACTTACGGTAAACGGTAAGTGTATCATAGTCGATATTTAATTCGGTAAAAAGCGGTTTTAATTTGCTGCAATGGCGATTTAAAACACGGGTTATATTACGGTGTCGTTTAGAGTATTCTTGTAGCAAAGGCGAGATTATGCTGAACGCTTCTTCTTCACTTATATTAATAACACGCTCTAAAACTTCTTTGGCGCGATCATTCCCATTAAAAAAGAACCTGGCAATAACACGTTTGGGATCTGGATTAACTCTTACGGGTTTACGTTCAACAGCTAACTTCATATATAATTTATGCGTTTTATAGTTAACACCAACTATTACAAATTGATTTGGATAATTTAATTTTTGTTGAGAATTCCAATGAGTGAATTAGTGAATGATTTTAACATTCGTATATAAGTTGTTTAAGCGCGACACCAGTATTCACTCATTCAGAAATCACTCATTCACTCACTATGGTTACACCATGCTATTACGCTTAATAAGGTATGATTTAAGGATATTGTAATAGCCATTCTGTATAGCAGCATCAACTATATCAATATGGTATTGCGCGCATTTTAGTTCAAGTTCGTGCTTATAATGTTGCAGTGAGGTTTGGTAAGATTCACGGATTTTACCGGGATGTACTTTTACCTCGTCGCCGCTCTCAATATCTATAAAATGGTGCGGGCGGTTATCAAAATTAAAATCAAGCTCTTTTTGTTTGTCGTTTACATTAAATATCACTACCTCGTGCTTTTTAAACTTAAGGTGCTGTATGGCTGCAAACAAGGCATTCATTTTTTCGGAGTCGAGGTTATTTTCCAGCATATCGCTAAAAATAACAACCAACGATCGTTGGTGGATCTGCTCGGCTACCTGGTGCAATACATTGGTAATGCTGGTTGATGTTTTTAGCTTCGGATTATTATATAACTTTTCTAACTCGGCATACAAATAAAACAAGTGGGCCGATGTTGATTTAACCGGGCTTATCCAATCAACCTTACCCGAGAAAATACTTAGTGCAAAAGCATCGCGTTGTTTCTTAAACAGGTACATTAACGATGCAATAGCATAGATGGAGAACTGTAGCTTATCCATGCCATTTTCGGGGAAATTCATCGACGACGAACTATCAAGCAATAGGTAACAGCGCAAGTTGGTTTCTTCTTCAAACTGTTTTACAAACAGCTTATCGGTACGGGCCATTAGCTTCCAGTCGATATTTTTAACCGACTCGCCATTGTTATATAAACGATGCTCAGCAAACTCGACAGAAAAACCATGGAACGGGCTTTGGTGCAGGCCGGTTATAAAACCCTCGACCACCTGGCGGGCCAGTAGCTCCAGGTTGGCCAAATGCCTTATTTGCTGATCGTCGTTTAATTGTCCCATGTTGTATTATAAAGGAACAAAAAAAAGCGATACAAATTGTATCGCTTTTAAACTTTAATATATAAATGGGATTAAGCTAACTGAGCATCCAATTTACCGGCTAAAACCGATTTTGGAACTGCGCCAATTTGTTTATCTACAATTTCGCCGTTTTTAAAGTACAATAAAGCAGGGATATTGCGGATACCATATTTTACAGATATGCCGGGATTGTTGTCAACATTTACTTTGCCTACAACTGCTTTACCTTCATAATCTTTTGCTATTTCTTCTACTACCGGGCCAACCATTCTACAAGGGCCACACCATTCTGCCCAAAAGTCAATTAGTACAGGTTTATCTGATTTAAGCACCAACTCATCAAAGTTTGCGTCTGTTATTTCTAAAGCCATGATATTTTTATTTTATTGTGTACAAATATATACTATTCAAATTGCTTGCCACAAGTGCATACCTGACAAACTGACAAAGAAATTACTAACAATAGGCGCGTTTATAACACTGTGATTTTGGGGTGACAAAAATAATATTGAGAAACATGCCTTTCCATTCAAAATTCGTACTTTACCGTCATTTTAAAATCAATCATGACCGACCAACCTATCATCCAGATAAAAAATTTAAACAAGTTTTACGATACCAAACAAGTACTTAAAAACCTTTCGCTGGACATTTATCCGGGGCAGGTAATAGGGTATATAGGGCCAAATGGCGCAGGTAAGTCTACCACTGTAAAAATACTCACAGGGCTTCTCCCTGAGTTCCAGGGCGAGGTCATTATTGATGGGATGAGTATGACTGAAAATCCGCAGGAAATAAAAAAGTTAATAGGTTACGTACCGGAAAACGCCGAGATATACGATGTACTTACGCCGATGGAGTATCTTGACTTTATTGGCAAATTGTATGGCATGGAAGAGCCGATACTTAGCGAAAGGATTGAAAAGCTTTTAACCGCATTTGGCCTTGGTACGAATATTAACGACCGGATGGATACCTTCTCTAAAGGGATGAAACAAAAAGTTTTGCTAACAGCCGGCATAATTAACAACCCTAAAATATTAATATTAGATGAGCCCCTATCCGGATTAGATGCTAACGCGGTTATTTTGGTAAAGGAACTTATCATCCGTTTATCCAAAGAGGGCAAAACCATATTCTACTGCTCGCACATGATGGATGTGGTTGAAAAAGTATCAGACAGGATCTTGCTGATTAACAAAGGCGAGATTATTGCCGATGGCACATTTGAATCATTAAAACAAAACCATAGCGATACGTTAGAGCAGATCTTCTCTAAATTAACAGGCCGTGAAGAATCAGGTGTTGAAACAGATGCCATTATTAACGCATTAGACTAAGCTAATATGGATAAAATTCTTCTAAAATTAGTTAGCCTGTTAAATCCCATGCTACAAAAAACAGGGGTTAATAAAGATCAGCTAAATGAGATATTGCGGATAAAACTGCTGATGGATAACCGCAGGCCCAAAACCATTTTTGGCAACAAAAAGAACAAATCTGGCAAACCGCCCAAATCTATATTCTCAAATATCATGGTAGTGATTTTGGGTCTGATGATGAGTTTCCTGCTATTTATTTCTGATAGGCCGCTGGCAGGGCAAACACTTTATTTCTCCATGTTTATGGTGATGATGGCGCTTACCCTGATATCTGATTTCACCACAGTTTTAATTGATACCCGCGACCAATTCATCATATTGCCGCGCCCGGTTAATGACCGCACTGTAGCAATGGCACGTTTTTTACACGTAACGCTTTACATAACCCAAATAGCTTTATTACAAGGGTTGCCCGGTATTTTATTAGTGTTTTTTGTAGATGGCTGGGCGGCTATGCCAGTATTTTTTATCCAGGTTGTTGAAGCTACATTGTTAAGCGTCTTGCTGGTAAATACGGTTTATTTTATTTTGATAAAGTTGGTTAGTCCGCAAAAGTTCAAAGACATTATAAGTTACGTTCAGATAGCTTTTTCGGTATGCATATTTGCTGTTTATTATTTAGTGCCTAAGCTTATCAATGTTTCATCGTTAAAGCATATCGATCTGTTAAGCCATAGGTGGGTGAGTTTTTTGCCCCCTGTTTGGATAGCCAGTTTAAATGAAATAGTACTTCATGCGGGCAGGGCCAATCTAACGATATTGGTAATGGCTGTTACTGGTTTGATATTTCCTGTTATAGGTATTTGGTTTGTAGCAAAAGTTTTGGCCCCGGGTTTTAATCGAAGTTTGGCTATAGTAAGTTCTGCGGATGGTAATAGCAACGCTTCAGCTTCTACAAAAAAGCAATACAAAACAGATTTTAGGGATAAACTGGCTAACTTGGTAGCGCCCGACCCAATTGAAAATGCAGGCTTTAAAATTACCTGGAAACTTGCTGCCCGCACCCGCGAGTTTAAGATGAAGGTTTTCCCCGCGTTTGCTTATGTCCCTATTTACTTTTTATACTTCGCGTTTAACGGTAAGGGACAATCTATAACCGAAAAATACGAAACGATGAAAGGTAATGCCAGCTATATATTTTTGATATACCTGAGTACGTTTGTGTTATCTACAATTTTGCAAAACGTGTCACAGTCTGCCAAATACAAGTCAGCATGGGTGTATTACGCTTTGCCGATAGACCAGCCCGGGAAGATTCTGGCTGGTATGTATAAAGCTATAATAGTGTTGTATTTTATACCCTATTGCCTAGTTTTAAGTATAGCTACCGTTATAATTTGGGGACCGATGACCATCAATGATATTTTGCTGTCTTTTTGCATAAGCACCATTTATGGTATGCTGATGGCGCTATTTATGGTGAAAGGATTACCTTTTTCAAAACCTATAATGGTAAAGGCAGGAGGCGGCAAAATGATAGTATCTTTTGTGATACTTGGTTTAATAGCGGCGTTGGGTTTTGGGCACCGTTTCTTAATAAAATGGGAAACATTGATTTGGATATTAATTATACCGATGATATTAATAAACTGGATAATGTTTATTCAATATAAAAAACAAAGTTGGGATGCTATTGAGTTAGCGGATACGGATAAGTAAAAAAAATTAGACTTACGAAACTTTAAAAACTTCGTAAGTCTTTTAATTCAATACCGCCGCACTATTAGTCACACTCAAAATATCGGCCATTAAATCGTCACTCGGATTCACTTTGTAGCTTTTTGAAGGCATTTCTATCAACATAGCTTCGTCCCTTACTCTAAACCTTAGTGTACAGTTTTTCATTGGGTACCGATGGTTATTGGTTTCAATAGCGTCCTGTATATTGTTTAAAAGCTGGTCGTTAAGGGCATTCAATTCTATAAATACGGTGATAGATTTGGTTAGCTTATCCCTCATTTCTGATAGCAAGCTTATACTGGCAATACGCAAATCCCAATTATCTTTCTGGCGAAATTTCTCTTCTATATTACCTTTAATATGCAGGAAATAGCCATTAACCATCAGTGCCTTAAACTTAATGTAATCCTCGCCAAACATGGCAAACTCGTACGACTCGTTATAATCTTCCAAAATAAAAGTACCGAATGGCTTGCCTGTCTTGGTCATTTTATGCTGGGCATTGCCTACCAGGCCACCAACACAAACCTCGCCGCGTTTACGCAGTTGCGCAAAGGCATTCATCACTTCTTCGCCACCCTCGCCTGATCGGGCTTTCTGCATATTTTTTAGCTCGCTGATGGTAGTATTACAATACTTTTCCATCTCCAGTTTATAGTTATCCAACGGGTGGCCGGTTAGGTATATGCCGATAACTTCTTTTTCGTATTTCAGCTTTTCTATCAGCGGCCATTCATCTGAATCGGGCATTGCCGGTTCCGGGATAAACGATGCTATCGAACCACCAAACAATGATGACTGCGTAGTACTTTGGGTGTTCTGGTAATCGTTTGCATATTTAATTAGACGCTCCACACCCGTTAATATGCCGTTCTCTGTCTTAGCGAAGAATTGCGCACGGTTTAATCCAAACTCATCAAATGCACCGCCATAAACCAGATTTTCGTACGATTTACGGTTAACACTACGCGTATTTGATCGCTGTGCAAAATCATAGACTGAGGTATAAGCCCCGCGCTCGGTACGCTCTTCAATTATACTTTCAACGGCTTTATCGCCTACACCTTTAACACCGGTTAATCCAAAACGTATTTGCCCTTTTTTGTTCACCGCAAACGCCATGTCACTCTCATTAATATCCGGGCCGAGCACCTCAACCCCCATCCTACGACACTCTTCCATAAAGAAAGTTATCTTCTCCATGTTGTTCTGGTTATTTAAAACCGCCGCCATATACTCAGACGGGTAATGTGCTTTTAAATAGGCCGTTTGGTATGCCACAAAGGCATAACAAGTGGAGTGCGATTTGTTGAACGCATACTGAGCAAATGCTTTCCAGTCGTTCCAAACCTTGGTGAGTTTATCTTTAGGGTGGCCTTTAGCAGTGGCCCCGTCCATAAACTGAGCCTCCATTTTATTTAGTACCTCAATTTGTTTTTTACCCATAGCCTTACGCAGGACGTCGGCATCGCCTTTACTAAAGTCCGCCAATTTTTGCGATAAAAGCATTACCTGTTCCTGGTACACGGTAATACCATAGGTTTCGCCCAGGTATTCCTCCATGTCCGGCAAGTCAAATGCTACAGGTTCATAGCCGTGTTTACGTTTAATAAACGATGGTATATATTCAATAGGCCCCGGGCGGTAAAGCGCGTTCATGGCAATTAAGTCCTCAAACTTATCTGGCTTTAAGTCGCGCAGGTACATTTGCATACCATCACTTTCAAACTGGAAGGTACCGTTGGTATCGCCACGTTGGTAAAGCTCGAAAGTTAACTGGTCATCCAACGGGATATAATCAATAGAGATTTCCACGCCGTGGTTTTGCTTGATCAGCCTAAGTGCATCCTTTAAAATGGTAAGGGTTTTCAGGCCCAAAAAGTCCATCTTAATTACGCCTGCATCTTCAATTACACGACCATCATACTGGGTAACCAACAGGTCAGAATCCTTTGCCGTAGCAACCGGGACAATATCCGTTAAATCATAAGGCGCGATGATGATACCCGCGGCATGCACACCTGTGTTACGTACTGATCCTTCCAGCTTTTCGGCTTCACGCAATACAATACCTTTAAGTTCGGTCGATTTATAGATCTCAGCCAGCTCAGGCACCTGCTCAATAGCTTGCTTTAAGTTGATACCTAAAGTATCAGGCACTAATTTCTTTAACGCGGTCACGTCTGATAGTGGCATATCCAGTACACGGCCCACATCCTGGATACTGGTACGTGCAGCCATAGAACCATAGGTAATGATCTGGGCTACCTGGTTCTTACCATATTTTTCAACTACATAATCAATAACTTTTTGGCGGCCTGCGTCGTCAAAATCCGTATCAATATCCGGCATTGATTTACGATCCGGGTTCAGGAATCTCTCGAACAGGAGGTTATACTTCATCGGATCGATATTGGTGATGCCCGTACAATAAGCCACCACCGATCCCGCTGCCGAACCACGCCCCGGGCCAATAAACACACCAATATCGCGACCGTGCTTAATAAAATCGGCGACAATTAAAAAGTAGCCGGCAAAACCCATGGTACGTATGGTAAACAACTCGAAGTTGATCCGTTCTTCAACTTCGGGACTAATATCAATATAGCGCTCTTTAGCGCCGGTAAAAGTTAAATGCTTTAAATACTCCCATTGGTTAAGGGTATCTGCATCCGGCGTGCTATCGCTATGAATCTTGAACTCTTGCGGGATAACAAAGTTGGGCAACAGGATATCGCGCTTTAGCTTTAATACCTCTACCTTGTCGACAATCTCGTTGGTATTATCTAATGATTCCGGGATATCATGAAACACCTTGCCCATTTCGGCCTGGGTTTTAAAATAAAACTGATCATTAGGAAACCCAAAACGATAGCCTTTACCACCTTCTTCATCCGTAGCTATAGGCGTGCTTTGCATGTCGCCGGTGTTTACGCATAATAAAATATCATGCGCGTTGCTATCCTGCTGATCTACATAGTGCGAATCATTAGAGCAAATAACCTTTACGTTATATTTCTTAGCGTATTTAAGCAGTGTGTTATTGATGATCTCCTGCTCGGGGATCTCATGTCGTTGTACCTCGATGTAATAATCTTCGCCAAAAAGGTCCAACCACCATTTAAATTCGGTTTCGGCTTCATCAGATGTTCCTCTTAAAATAGTTTGGGGTACAGATGCGCCAATACAGCAAGTAGTGGCAATAAGCCCTTTATGATATTTCAATATCAATTCCTTATCAATCCTCGGCCATTTGCTGTAAAGGCCCTCCATGTAGCCGTAACTACATAGCTTAACAAGGTTTTTATAACCTTCGGGGTTTTTAGCCAGTAATAACTGGTGGCGGCGTACGTCTTTCTTCTCTTTGGTAAATTGTTTTTTGTGCCTGTCCTCAACTACATAAAACTCGCAACCTACAATAGGTTTTACGTTATGCTTGCCTGCTTCGGCCACAAACTTAAACGCGCCAAACATATTACCGTGGTCGGTAATGGCCAGGGCCTTCATACCATCGCCGGCTGCCTTCTTAAATAGTTTTGATATATCGGCAGCACCGTCAAGTAATGAAAACTGGGTATGTACGTGTAAGTGCGAAAAATCGGGCATCGTATAATTCTATATTTTTGGGGACAAATACAAATCTACCAAAAAACACTTGGGCGTTTATTGGATGTTGAAAACTCAGTAATTACTTTTTGCTAAACAGAATGCGAATATTTAAGTATAAAAAGTAAACATTTTGCACACTTATTGTTTAATATACAACAGTAACGACTTAACCTTTGAAAATAATATAAAATTGGGACGATTTGGGCGTATAGCTTTAAAAACTATTCTTTGGATAATTGCAAGTGTCATCTTTCTGGTGTTACTTGTAGTCATTTTAATACAGGTACCTTCCATACAAAACTTTGTTAAAGACAAGGCGGTAACTTTTTTGCAAAATAAAATTCATACCAAGGTAGAGATAGGCCATATAAGCCTGGGCCTGCCAAAGCTGTTGGTTTTAGAGGATGTTTATTTTGAGGACCAGAAAAAAGATACTCTTATAGCCGGCGATAAATTGAAGGTCGATATCAGCATGCTGCAATTACTGCACCATAAAGTTGAGATCAACGAGATAAATCTACAGGGCATCACCGCAAAAATAAGTCGCGGCAAAGACAGCGTTTTTAACTTCGATTACATTATGAAAGCTTTTGCAGGCGAGCAAAAGAAAGAAGTAAAGCCCACTGACACAGCATCAACCATGAAATTCTCGATGGATAAGATCATCCTCGACCATATAAACGTAACATATAAAGATGCTATAAGCGGTAATGACGTAAAGTTTTTGTTGGGACATTTTGATACCCGAATCAAAGATTTTGATTTGGATAAGATGAAATTCACTATCCCTAAGATCAACGTATCCGGCGTTTACGCCCAGGTTATCCAAACCGCTGTAACACCACCACCGCCAGATACTACTACCACCCCACTTAATATGGAGCTCACTTTGGGCACCATTGATATTTCAAAAGTCCGCGTGGTTTACCGTACCGTTGAAATGGATGCTAATGTTGACCTGAGCAAGTTTTTAATTGAGATGGATAAGATCGACCTTAAAAATCAAAAGGTAGGCATTAAAAGCATTGATCTAAATGATACCAAAGCCATACTAACTTTTGCAAAGCCACAGACGGTTAAAAAAGAAATTGTTAAGGCGATAAAGAAATTAGACACCCTAACATCAAACCCAAACAAAAGTGGCTGGATCGCTACACTGGGCAGGATAAAATTTGTTAACGATGATATTAAGTTTGATAATGAAGTACAAGCCCCAATAACTAAAGGTTTGGATTTTGCGCACATGCATATCACCAACCTTAATGCCGATGCAGAGAACATAGCTTATAACCCTGATTCACTTTCGGGTAAGATCAATTCGTTTACGTTTAATGAAAGGAGTGGTTTAACCATTAACAGGTTTCATACTGCTTTCTTTTACGGTCCAACAAATGCTTACTTAAACGACTTATTGGTTGAGACACCACGAACCGTTATTCAAAAACAAGTGCGGGTTAGCTATCCGTCTATCGAAGCCATCACCAAAAATATCGGTCTGCTGCATGTTAATGCTAATGTTGACGGTAGCAGGATCAGCCTAAAAGATGTTTTATTACTGATGCCAACGATGGCAAGCATGGAGCCTTTTAAAAGTTCGCCAAACTCTGTGTTCAGGATCGATGGAAAAGTGCAGGGTGCAGTTAATAATTTAAACATTCCTTCCTTAGAGATTCGGGGGTTAAACAACACCCACATTAAAGCATCGGCCAAATTAAAAGGTCTGCCTGATATGAAGAAGGCTTATTTTGATGTTAATATAGCCGACTTTAACACCAGCGCAACAGATATTGCCAAACTGGTTCCGAAGGGAACAATCCCGGCGAATATTAGTATCCCGGCCAGTATGAACCTTAAAGGCAGCTTTAAAGGCGGCATGACCAGCTTTAACACCAAGCTAAACTTACGATCAACTTATGGCGCTGCAGATTTGGTTGCCTCGTTAAAAAATGGAAATAGTAAAACCGGTGCTACTTATACAGCCAATATAAAGGCCAATAACTTAAATGTTGGGGCACTTACCAAACAGCCACAAATGGTGGGCATGGTTACGCTATCGGCAAATGTTAAGGGCCGCGGGCTTGATCCTAAAAAAGCCAGCTTGCAATTTGACGGCAATGTAGCGCAGGCTTATGTTAAAGGTTACAACTATAAAAACCTGCAGCTTAAAGGCACTGCAACTAATGGCAACTATACTGTGGTGTCTAAAATGAAGGATGCTAACATCAGCTTTACTTTGGATGCTAAGGCAAACCTGAATAAGAAATATCCATCGGTAAAAGCTAATTTAATGTTGGACAGTTTGAACCTGGAGGCATTGCATTTTACCACTACCCCCATGCGCCTACACGGTAAAGTTGTTGCCGATGTACCAACTGCCGACCCCGATTACCTGAACG
>JACMRC010000507.1 GCA_014376655.1 Mucilaginibacter sp.
TATTTAAGTTAAAACCTGACTGTGATACAGTGTGATACGCTGTGATAGCGTGTGATTCGGTGTGATAATGATGTGATATAGTGTGATATAGCGTGATAATACTGCGATAGGTAGGTAAGGTTACATCAGCAACATGTCATGGGTAGGCTCTCGAAGCATGAGGGCAGGCCTTTACGTTCACCCCCTGCCTGCCGGCAGGCAAGGCTTCGACGGGCTCAGGGTGACAACAACTTGTATATTCATGTATATTAATTCTCTGTTAACTTTTTGCAGATTCGGCGCTTAATAACACTTACTTTTATATATTTGGCCGACCAATTAAAACGCATGAAAAAACTTCTTCTTACAACCCTTGCCTGCTTAATTTTAAGCGGGGTGGCTTTTAGCCAGCAATTAAATATTGCTACCTACAATTTGCGTAACGACAATAAGGAAGACTCCTTAAATGGCAATGGCTGGGGCCACCGTTACCCGGTAATAGCCCAGCTCATTCAATTTCAGGACCTGGATATTTTTGGCACGCAAGAGTGCAAATACAATATGCTTAATGATTTAACCAGCGTTATGCCCGGTTATAAATGGATAGGTATTGGACGCGATGATGCGGTTAGAAAAGGCGAATACTCGGCTATATTTTATAAAGAAACACGCTTTAAAATAGTAAAACAGGGTAATTTCTGGCTATCAACCATTACCGACAGGCCAAACAAGGGTTGGGACGCTGCTTTACCACGCATTTGCACCTGGGCACAGTTCCAGGATATTAAAACAGGCTTTAAGTTTTATTTCTTTAATATCCACATGGACCATATTGGTGTATTGGCCCGCAAAAATAGCGCTACCCTTGTTTTAAGTAAGATAAAAGAAATGGCAGGCGACCAGCCAACCATATTTACCGGCGACTTTAACGTTGACCAACACAACGAAAGCTATGCAGAGGTATTAAGTACAGGCGTTTTAAAAGATTGCTTTGATCTTGCACCTATAAAATTTGCCAACAGCAACTCGTTTAACGCTTTTAAGGTAGATGGGCCGGGCGATGCGCGTATTGACCATATTTTTGTAACCAAACAGTTTGATGTTAAGCGCTATGCTATTTTAACCAATACCTATCATGGTAAATTACCGTCTGATCATTACCCGGTAGTAGCCATAATGAATGTTAAATAATACAACATTGATCTTATTTAAACTTACGAAGTTTTAAAGCTTCGTAAGTTTATTAAGGCTCTCCAATCATCTCAATATAATATTTCTTATCTGTGATCTTTGTGTCTTCTTCGCGAACTCTGCGGTTGTTTTTAACCGCAAATATCCGCAGAGAAAAACAGAGAAACACAGCGCTTTTATTATGTAAATTATATTGGCTTCGGCACCTTGCTATTTACTTTTGATACAAGTTTCCTTCTTGTTTAAACCCTTTTTGTAGCCTTTACAGCACACTTATAATATTATCAGCTTAGCCTGCTATCGCCCTAACAAAACACACTTTTTTGCACTAATTATCAGTAGTTTATAGTCAATTTAATAAAACTTATTAAACCTACTGGCACGGCTCTTGTCATAAATACAACAATAACGATATAGGTTATTAACTAAATACAACGACTATGAAAACTTTAAAATTAACAATAGCAGCAGCATTAATGGCTTGTACTTTCCAGGCAGCAAATGCACAAATAAGTGTAGGATTAAGATTTGGTACTCCTCCCCCGCGCCACGTGGTGGTAGTTAGGGAACAACCTGTTTACCGCGAAGAATATGAACCAGCTTACCGCGAAGAATATATTGAACCCGAGTATCCTGTGTATCATAGAGAATACTACGAGCGCCCGGCATTTTATAATCGTGTGGTAGTAGCGCCGGAACGTAGAGTATATTATCGCCACGGTTACGGCAGGCAGGAATATCATGAAACTTATTACCGCCATAACAGGTATGTAAGGCAGTACTAATAAGAAAGCCCCCCGGGGCTTTCTTATTTTTTATTCAGGAAAGCTTGCAACGCTTGCTGCGTAAACTCAGACAACACCAATTCGCCACTTATAGCTGCACGATCAGTAAGCAGTTCATCCCAATTATCAGTCCCTTCCCATAATATTTGTTTTAGGCCCACTAATGCTTCGGGATGATACGAAGCAAGCTTTTCAGTCAGCGCCTCTAAAGCAGTATCCATTTCGCCAATAGTAGCATATACCTCGTTATATAATCCCTTTTCTTTGGCCCATTGTGCACTTTGGAAATCAACCGCCCGGATTGTCAGCTGCGAAAATGCTGGTAACCCTATTTTACGGGTTACAGCCGGCGAAATAACAAACGGACCAATACCAATAGCCAGTTCGCTTAATTTGACAGATGCCGTTTCGGTAGCCAGGCAATAATCGGCAGCGGCAGCAAGCCCTACTCCCCCGCCCACAGCTTTACCTTGTACGCGGGCAATAATAATTTTTGGCGATTTGCGGCAGGCATTAATCACATTGGCAAAGCCAGAGAAGAACCTGGCCCCGGCTTCTTTATCTTTTATCTGTAAAAGTTCATCAAAACTTGCACCGGCGCAAAAGGTGCGGTCGCCTTCGCTTTTTAAAACAATAATGCGCGTTTGTCCGTCCTCGCCTGCTTGGCTTATTTTGGTGGTAAGCGTGTCCAACAAAGCAGCGGGCAGCGAGTTTTGTGCCGGGTGGTAAAAGCTAATGGTGGCAATACCACTATCGCTGTAGGTAAGGGTTATTTCTCCGTTTGAGTTATCAGGCATGGTCAGTATCTTGTAGATTTAAACAATATCAGAAGTATTTAACGATCCTGCAATTTTTAAAACGAATTTTAATAATTTAGCTGATAATCAATAATATGGTAACCATAGAAACCGCCCGCCAATTTGCGCTTTCCCTGCCGGGGACAGAAGAGTATGATCATGTCGGCAGGCCAGCGTTCAGGGCGAATAGCCGCACCTTTTCTACGCTGTGGATGCCGGAGCAACGGATGATGGTAAAGCTATCGCTTATTGATCAGTCTGTGTTTTCTGCGTTTAACCCCGCAGTTATTTATCCTGTACCCAACAAGTGGGGATTACAGGGTTGTACTCTTTTTGAATTAAAAGAGATGCGTGAGGATATGTTGCAAGATGCTATTACGCTTGGCTGGCAGACTGTAATGGACAAAAAACCTAACAAGAAATCACCTAAATAATGAAAAACAAGATCAAGATAGTTTACATGGCCCTGCTGGCAATAATGGTATGGGTGGCATTAATTATTCAATTTTATATCTCGACAGAAAAATACCTATCGCAGGGCCGCACCTTTGGCGGTGCCATTGTGCAACTATTAAGCTATTTTACTATAGAGAATAATATACTGGTGGCGTTGGCATTAACGGCCTTGTTATTATGGCCAGCATCAAAGTTGGGTAGATTTTTTTCGAAGCCATCGGTATTGGGTGCAATAACAATGTACATAACCATTGTTTGCCTGGTTTACCAATTGGTGTTAAGAGGCCAGCATACCCAATATGGCTGGTTTAGGTTTTGCGATGAGATCTTACATTCCATCAGTCCGCCAATGTTTATACTGTTTTGGTTGTTGTTTATACCTAAAGCAAATCTAAGTTGGGCTAAAGCAATTAACTGGCTGCTTTTCCCACTGCTTTATTGTTTTTATATATTGATACGTGGGGCAATATCAAATTACTATCCCTACAGTTTTATTGATGGCACCAAGCTCACTTATCCGCAAATAACCATTAATTGTTTCTTTTTGTTACTGGCATTTTTGAGTTTAGGATTACTCTTTGTCGGTATAACCAAGATCGGCCAAAAACGTTAAACCTTCTGTATTTATCATAGTCTTTTAATATATACTTAAAATAAAAGCTATGAAAAATTACATCATAAAAATGCTTACACTGGTAGTGTTCGCTTCAGCTGCATTAACCGGTTGTTCGTTACAATACCAGCAACGCAGGCAGAAGTATGATCGCACCGGGCGGGATGGATATCAACATGACAATAACCAACGCTACAGGCAAGATCGCTATCAACGATATGAGCGTGGCCAAACCCAAAATGGGAACTACCACGATAGCCGTAGCAACTTCCATAACTAATTGATTACCCCCCCTAACAAAACCCCTCCTGGTGGCCTATTGTGCGGACAAATATTTATCCGGGGCAATAGGTCGCAGGGAAGGAGTTTTAATTATTTTCCCAACACTGTTTAATTCATTGATTATCAGCACAATATACTGCTACTTTTTTGACTAACCTATTTTATATCGCGTTAGCTTTATAAAGTCGTGGTTTTACTCCATAGCGCGTAATGCCTGTTATAAGAATCGGCACCAAACTGCATTTAGTAGGTTAATTTTTACTGCAAAAAATCACACAGTTTTTCTATTATTTCACACTTTAATCGCACTAAATCACACATTAATTCTACGAAATCACGCGTTTTCACACGTTTATACAGTGCTTATTTTAAGTTAACTTACTGTTTATAAGCGTATTAAATAACAATAATGTAAATACTTCGAAATATAGTATTTGGTTTGCTCTTGCAGAGCGAGGATATACACAAATATATGAAAAATTGGAGTGTAAATCTTCAATCAGCGCAAATAAATTGCTTCTTAGCGCGCGCATATTATCACCGGCTACAATTATAATCAACAGATTTATGCACTATTTAATGCACTTTTAATACACTTTATAAAAAGCGCATGTATTACTAAGGATTGATTTAATACTAAAATGATACTTAATGCAACCTTAAATTTTACCTGCTAATTACCTTTCCTTTTATAAATTGCAGCCTAATAGATAAATATGCACA
>JACMRC010000508.1 GCA_014376655.1 Mucilaginibacter sp.
TTATAATATTATTGTTGATATGTGTTTTTAATGGTTGGCGGGCATGTTCGGCACGTATGTTTTCCATTACATTATAGGTAAAAGCCATTGATGGCTCTTCCAGTTCCATCCCGGCTATTTCGCGGTTAAGGGCCAATAGTTCCAAATATGCCTGCTGGTAGGTTTCATCCTCAATCAATAACAGATCAATGGCCGCACGCTCGTTTGTAGTGCAGTTGCCATCAATATAGCTCCAAAGTTTTTCTTCTATGCTGTTCATATCAGTTCTTTAACCTCGTGTTTTAAATTGCGCTCCAGTTTTTCTTTCAAACGCTGGCGCGCCCTAAATAGTTTAACCTTTACGCTATTAGCCTCAATACCCAGGGTTTGCGCAATCTCTTCTAATGATTGCTCGCCTTTGTAAAATAACGTAATTATAGTAGCATCATCAGCTGTTAATTGCTCGATAGCCTGGTTTAGATAAAACGACCTCGATTTATTCTCGACATTGTTTGTATCAAAACCTGACGATATATGCACTACCTGTATATAAGTTTCTTCATCATCAATTGATGAAGTATCAACGCGTTTTTTGCGCAGCGATGTCATGGCCGTGGTGTACACAATACTATATAGCCAGGTGCTGAATTTTGATTCCTGCTTAAAACTTTCTAACGATCTGTAGGCCTTTATAAAACAGTCCTGCGCTACTTCCTCGGCATCCACGCGGCTTTTGGTAAAACGCATAGCCAACGTAAAAACAAAACGCTGGTGCCGTTTAACCAAATCGGCATAGGCCGCCTGGTTACCCGCCAGGGTTTGTTTGATCAAATCGATATCCGAAAGCTTGCTCTGCATCTTATATCCTCTCTGACTACATGAAACTTGTTGAGGTTACACGTTTATGTAAATATAATTAGTTTAGTGGCAGTAGTAGGTGCACTGGCAGGTATATTTATATATAATTGATGACAGCTGTAATAAGTAGACTATTTATACATTTGCCACTGCTACTGCCTCTGCAACTATTTTTAAATAATTTCAAAACACTGTAACCTCCTATAAAAATAGGTAGTCATAACATACAAATACACCAATTGTGGTTGTATGATAACTAAGTAACTAACTTTTAAATTAAATAAGATGAGTATAGGTGTAATCGGGGTTATGATCCCCATCATTGTATCAATTGGGCTGTTTGCCTTGATATTTGGAATTGTGTATTTACGCAACCGCGAAAAAATGGCTATGATTGAGCGTGGCATGAACCCCGGCGTTGACTTTAAACCCGCTAACCGCAATTTTGTGCTTACCTGGGGATGCTTGCTGATAGGATCGGGCTTAGGTTTATTTTTAGCCTATATATTAGACAATACCTTATACTTTGCAAGGGATAACGAAAACCCGGCGCTATACTTTGCTTTGATAGCCATATTTGGCGGCGCTGGTTTATTTGTATCATACCTGATAGAGAAGAAAGACGCTAAGAAGGAAGAATAGAAGGTAAAAGGTAAAGGGTTGAAAGGTAAAAGGTAAGGCAAATAAGCCTTTTGCCTTTCACCTTTTACCTCAAATTAAGTAGCGCTCTTTTAATATTTGCAAATGGTGCAGCTCATGGCCGGCCATGATGTATAGTATACTATTTACTTTAATGTTGCCACCGTTGGCAACACCAATTACGTTTAATTGCTCCTCGGTTAATGCACGCAGCATATACAAGTTGGCTTCTCTCACAGCTTTAAATTCGGCAGCGAGATCCTGTAGGTTGCGGGTGTTGAAGGTTGCTGTTTCCACATATTCATTCTCATCAAAACCCGGTAGCTCGCCTTGTCGGCGCGAGAACGCGAATGCACGATAAGCAAACGTACGTTCGGCATCGGTTAAATGCCCGGCTACTTCTTTAATTGTCCATTTACCTTCGGCGTAAGCATAGTTAGATTGCTCGTCGGTTAAGCTGCAAAAAAAATCGTAAGTGCTTGTCTTTAATTTTTCAAGCGTTTCTAAAATCGGGTCATCGTTAACAAGGGCAATGTATTTGCCATAAAAAGGAGCGCAATCTTCTGCGTTAGGTCTGTTCATTGTATCTGATATTTTTTAAGGTTATTCTAAAGGTTGTGCCTTTCCCTAATTCAGAGTCGCGCACAAATATATGTCCGTTATGATAGTTCTCAACCATACGTTTAGTTAATGATAAGCCTAAACCCCAACCACGTTTACGGGTAGTATAACCGGGCTGAAATACGGTAATAAACTTAGATCGCGGGATGCCTTTGCCTGTGTCTGTAACATCAATTACTACCTTGTCTTTAGTTTTATTAGTGCCGATATCTACAGTAATGTTGCCCTTACCTTCAATAGCGTTAACCGCGTTTTTAAGTAAATTCTCAATCACCCAATCAAACAACGGGACGTTTAAGCCGGCTACCAGGTCGCGGTCGCCTTTTACTTCAAAGCTGATATTGTTACTTACTCTTACCCTAAAGTAATTTACAAAATCCTCAACCACATCAAAAACAGAATGTTCTTCCAATTTTGGTTTCGATCCTATCTTTGAGAACCGATCGGCCACTATTTCCAGCCGCTTAACATCGTTTTCCATTTCGGCCATCAGCGGATCGTCCTCTGCATTGAATTTATCTTTTATCAGCTCTATCCACGCCATTAATGATGATATGGGGGTACCCAACTGGTGCGCGGTCTCCTTCGCTAAACCAACCCAAACCTGGTTTTGTTCTGATTTTCGGGACGAGTTAAAAGAGGTATAAGCCAACAGTAAAAAGACCGCGATAACCGATAACTGCACGTATGGAAATATCTTTAATTGGGTCAGTAAGTCCGAGTCTTTATAATATATCAACCAATACCCTCGAGGCAACACTATTTTTATAGGCTCATGCTGCGCCTTCATGGTCTTTAACTCATCCTTAAAATAATCGGGATCATATTGTGGTGTGTTAGCCACTTTTACAGCCTCAGGTATAGGCGGTATATAAGTTTTTGTGGTATCAAGCCCCTTGAAGGTTTGTATATCGCCTCTCTCGTCGGTTACTATAGCCGGTACTATGGAACTATCCCTTACCGCAAAGATATAGGGTAAAAAATCATTATCATCAGCAGATATAACCTGTTTCATACTCATGGCCCAAACCTGCGCCCGTGTACGTTCGGACCGAGCAATGTTTCGCGCCAAGTATTTAGTATAAAATAAAGACCCACTGGCTATAATTAAAGCAAAGGCAAGCAGTATGTATTTCCAGAGCCTTTTATTTTCGTAGGTGTTTAGCATATCAGTTCCAAATAACGTAAAATAGGTTTGTATCTTATAATTTATTGAGGTAAAAGGTTAAAGGCGAAAGGTAAAGGGTGCTCTTTTTTACTAAAGGATGCGCTTATTAGCCTTAAAATAACATGACCTTTTACCTTTCGCCTTTAACCTTTTACCTAACATAGGAAACTTTACATCCCCCGGACTTTAGCCCACTCAAACTTCCCGACTAAAAAATTATCTTTGCCGCATAATGTCAGATAAAAGAGTTAGAGTAAGATTTGCACCAAGCCCAACCGGCGGCTTGCATTTAGGCGGCGTACGTACCGCTTTGTTTAATTATCTATTTGCTAAGAAACATAACGGCGATTTTGTTTTACGTATTGAAGATACCGACCAAAATCGTTTTGTTGAAGGTGCCGAACAATATATTATTGATTGCTTAAACTGGTGCGGCTTAACGCCCGATGAGAGTGTAACTAACCCCGGCCAATATGCGCCGTATCGCCAAAGCGAACGCAAAAGCATTTACCGCGAATATGCCGAGCGCCTGGTTATGCAGGGCCATGCTTATTACGCGTTTGATACTGCCGAAGAGTTGGACAAGAACCGTAAGGAGACCCCTAACTTTCAATATGGGCAAGTGTATCGGGATGGCTTGCGCAACTCGTTATCATTACCTCAGCACGAGGTTGACCAGTTATTGGATAACCATACTCCGCATGTAATCCGCATAAAAATACCGGCCGACCAAACGGTTAGCTTTACAGATATGATACGCGGCCGCGTTAGTTTTGAAACTAACACGATTGATGATAAGGTTTTATTAAAGGCTGACGGAATGCCTACTTACCATTTAGCCGTTGTAGTTGATGATTATTTGATGAAGATCTCGCATGCTTTCCGTGGCGAGGAGTGGTTACCAAGCGCACCTGTACATTTATTGTTATGGGATTATTTAGGCTGGAAAGCCGATATGCCGCAATGGGCACACTTACCGTTGATATTAAAACCGGATGGTAATGGCAAACTAAGCAAGCGCGACGGCGCACGCCTGGGTTTCCCGGTGTTTGCGTTAGATTGGGATGGCGCTGCCGGATTTGACGGTATGGGCTTTTTGCCCGAAGCATTTGTTAACTTCCTGGCTACGCTGGGTTGGAATGATGGCTCAGGGCAGGAGCTGTTTACACTGGACGAGTTGGTTAACAAATTCTCTATCGACCGCATAAGTAAAGCCGGTGCTAAGTTTGATTTTGAGAAAGCCAAATGGTTCAATGCAGAGTGGATCAAGCGGACAACTGCCGAAACCCTGCACCCAAAAGTTAAAGCAGTTTTAGAAGGCAAAGGCACTACTATAAAAGATGATACTTATCTATCTACGGTTATAGACTTGATTAAAGACCGTTGTACGTTGTTGACGGACTTTTACCCACAAGCTGCATACTTCTTCCAAACCCCGGCCGAGTATGACCTGGCTGCTGTTAAACCAAAATGGACCGACGAGAAAA
>JACMRC010000509.1 GCA_014376655.1 Mucilaginibacter sp.
GCTGTTTTTAACGCCGTATCCGCCAAACCTTTACGCGCACCGTGGGTAGATATAAAGTACTCTAATACCGACAAACCTTCTTTAAAGTTTGAAAGAATAGGGTTCTCAATAATTTCGCCACCTGAACCTGATTTCTGAGGCTTAGCCATCAAACCACGCATACCTGCAAGCTGACGGATCTGCTCCTTAGAACCACGCGCTCCAGAATCCAACATCATGTAAACAGAGTTAAAGCCCTGGTTATCGTTGCTTAGGATGTCCATCACATTCGCGGTTAAGCGGTTGTTAATACGGGTCCAGATATCGATAATTTGGTTATAACGCTCGTTGTTGGTAATAAAGCCCATGTTGTAGTTACCCATTACCTCTTCTACTTGTTTAGAAGCTTGTGCAATTAAAGTAACTTTTTCAGCGGGGATATTGATATCCTTTAAGTTAAATGATAAACCACCCTGGAACGCCATTCTGAAACCTAGTTCCTTAATATCATCAAGGAACGCGGCGGCGCGGGCCATACCGGTAATTTTAACTACTTCACCAATAATATCACGTAATGATTTTTTGGTTAACAGTTCATTTATATAACCTACTTCGACAGGTACATGCTCATTGAACAATACACGGCCTACAGTAGTATCAATAATTTTGTTAACTATTATACCATCGCGCTCTTTAATGTTAGTTTTAACTTTAATAAATGCATGCAAGTCAATTTTGCGCTCATTGTAAGCAATGATAACTTCTTCAGATGAGTAGAATGTTAAGCCTTCGCCATTTACAACACGATCTGCATCAGTTTTACGGCCTTTGGTTATGTAGTACAAACCAAGCACCATATCCTGCGATGGTACAGTAATAGGCGTACCGTTAGCAGGGTTTAATATATTGTGCGAAGCAAGCATTAATACCTGAGCTTCTAATATTGCGGCGTTACCAAGTGGTACGTGTACAGCCATCTGGTCACCGTCAAAATCCGCGTTAAAGGCGGTACAAGTTAACGGGTGTAGTTGGATAGCTTTACCTTCAACCAGTTTTGGCTGGAATGATTGTATACCTAACCTGTGTAGCGTAGGTGTACGGTTTAATAATACCGGGTGGCCTTTTAATACGTTTTCTAAGATATCCCAAACTAATGGGTCTTTACGATCAACTATTTTCTTGGCAGATTTTACTGTTTTAACCACACCACGCTCAATCATCTTGCGAATGATAAATGGTTTAAACAATTCGGCAGCCATATCTTTAGGTAAACCGCACTCATGTAATTTAAGGTTTGGCCCTACAACAATTACAGAACGGGCAGAGTAATCCACACGTTTACCTAATAAGTTTTGACGGAAACGGCCTTGTTTACCTTTCAGGATGTCTGAAAGTGATTTCAATGCACGGTTACCTTCAGTTTTTACCGCGTTAACTTTACGTGAGTTATCAAATAACGAATCTACAGCTTCCTGTAACATACGTTTTTCGTTACGTAAAATTACCTCTGGTGCTTTGATTTCGATCAAACGTTTTAAACGATTGTTACGGATAATTACACGACGGTAAAGATCATTTAAATCTGATGTAGCGAAACGGCCACCTTCAAGTGGTACTAACGGGCGCAATTCTGGCGGGATAACCGGAACGATCTTAACGATCATCCACTCAGGGTTATTCTCGATACGTGTTTTTGCACCACGGAAAGCCTCAACCACTTGTAAACGTTTTAAAGCTTCGTTTTTACGTTGTTGTGAAGTTTCTGTAGCTGCCTGGTGGCGTAAGCTAAATGATAATTCATCAAGATCAATACGTTTTAATAATTCTTCCAAAGCTTCTGCACCCATTTTGGCTACAAATTTTTGTGGATCCTTATCGTCAAGGTATTGATTCTCTTTTGGAAGGGTATCTAATATATCCAGGTATTCTTCTTCGGTTAAGAAATCCATTTTGTTGATTCCGTCACTTTCTTTAATACCAGCCTGGATAACTACATATCTTTCATAATATATGATCAGATCAAGTCTTTTTGTTGGTAAGCCCAATAAGTAACCAATTTTGTTTGGTAACGAACGGAAATACCAGATGTGAGCAACAGGCACCACCAAATTGATGTGTCCCATACGCTCACGACGTACTTTCTTTTCGGTTACTTCAACACCGCAACGATCACAAACTATACCCTTGTAACGGATACGTTTGTATTTACCGCAATGGCACTCGTAATCTTTAACCGGACCAAAAATACGCTCGCAAAATAAACCATCACGCTCAGGCTTATAAGTCCTGTAGTTAATGGTCTCGGGTTTTAAAACTTCACCACTTGAGCGCTCCAAAATCGCCTCGGGCGAAGCTAAGCTGATGGTGATAGTAGTAAAATTACTTTTGATTTTATTATCCTTTTTGTAAGACATAGTCTCCTTTTTTTTAATTATTGAAGGAATAAATTATTGAATTATTGATTTTAAATAAGTGAGTGAATTAATCAATAATTCACTCACTCAATAATTCAATAATTACTCTAACGTGATATCTAAACCTAAACCTCTTAATTCATGAACCAATACGTTGAATGATTCCGGAACAGAAGGTGTTGGCAAGTTTTCACCTTTAACAATAGCCTCGTAAGTTTTGGCACGGCCAACAACATCATCCGATTTAACGGTTAATATTTCCTGCAGGATGTTTGATGCACCAAATGCTTCCAGTGCCCAAACCTCCATCTCACCAAAACGCTGACCACCAAACTGAGCTTTACCACCCAATGGCTGTTGTGTAATTAATGAGTATGGACCGATAGAACGCGCGTGCATCTTATCGTCAACCATGTGGCCCAGTTTCAACATGTAGATAATACCTACAGTAGTTTGCTGATCAAACCTATCGCCTGTTAAACCATTGTATAAGTAAGTACGGCCTGATTCAGGGATACCGGCTTTTTTAACCCACTCCTCAACTTCTTCATGGCTTGCACCATCAAAAATTGGGGTTGCGAATTTAATGCCCAGCTCTTTACCGGCCCAGCCTAATACAGTTTCATAGATCTGGCCCAAGTTCATACGTGAAGGTACACCCAGTGGGTTCAACACAATATCAACCGGTGTTCCGTCTTCTAAGAAAGGCATATCCTCGTCACGTACAATACGCGCAACAATACCTTTATTACCGTGACGGCCCGCCATTTTATCACCCACTTTAAGCTTACGCTTTTTAGCGATGTAAACTTTAGCCATTTGTACGATACCAGATGGCAGCTCGTCACCTACACTGATTGCGAATTTATCGCGACGGTAAGCACCCAGTTCTTCATTAACTTTAATGTTATAGTTATGAAGTAATAATTTTATCTGGTCATTTTTTTCATCATCAGTTGTCCATTTTGTTGGGTTGATGTTTTCAAAAGGTAACTCAGTTAAGATTTTTTGAGTGAATTTAACGCCTTTAGGCACCAATAACTCTTTGTAAACATTGCTAACACCTTGTGATGTTTTACCGTTAACTATCTCAAATAACTTCTCAATTAAAGTGTTTTTAAGATCTTTTACAGCTTTGTCATGTTTAGTATCAAGCTTTTCAATCTGTGCCTTTTCTTCTGCCTTAGTAGTTTTCTTAGCACGGCTGAATAATTTGGTATCAATTACAACACCCGCGATAGACGGCGGAGTTTTTAATGACGCATCTTTAACGTCACCTGCTTTATCACCAAATATGGCACGTAATAATTTTTCTTCCGGTGAAGGATCTGATTCACCTTTTGGAGTGATTTTACCTATCAGGATATCGCCTTCTTTAACCTCGGCACCAACACGGATTATACCGTCTTCGTCAAGATCTTTAGTAGCTTCTTCTGATACGTTAGGGATATCCGGTGTCAATTCCTCTTCGCCACGTTTGGTATCACGTACTTCTAACTCAAACTCTTCAACGTGAAGAGAAGTAAAGATATCCTGTGATACTACACGCTCAGAGATAACAATCGCATCCTCAAAGTTATAACCTTGCCAAGGCATGAATGCCACTTTAAGGTTACGGCCCAGGGCTAACTCGCCATCTTGTGTTGCATAACCTTCGCAAAGCACTTGTCCTTTTTCAACTCTTTCGCCTTTTTTAACAATTGGCTTTAAGTTGATAGTGGTGCTTTGGTTGGTTTTCTTAAACTTAGTTAAGATATAGCTTCTTGAATCGCCTTCGAAAGAAACCAAACGGTCCATCTCGTTACGATCATATTTAATTACTATCTGGTTTGCATCAACATACTCAACAATACCATCGCCTTCGGCGTTGATAAGGGTACGCGAATCTTTTGCCACACGGCCTTCTAACCCGGTACCAACAATTGGAGCCTCAGGGCGCAATAAAGGCACTGCCTGGCGCTGCATGTTTGATCCCATCAAGGCACGGTTAGCATCATCATGCTCTAAGAACGGAATTAATGAAGCCGCGATAGATGTGATCTGATTTGGAGCAATGTCCATCAAATCCAGTTTTTCCGGATCAATGATCGGGAAGTCACCTTCAAAACGGGCTTTAACTTTAGGTAATGCAAACACACCCTTATCATCATAATGGGCATTTGCCTGGCCTATTGTTTTACCATCTTCATCCTCGGCTGATAAATAGATAACATCTTCTTTAACTTGTACGATACCATCAACCACACGTTTGTACGGGGTTTCAATAAAGCCTAAGTTATTGATCTTAGCGTGTACGCAAAGCGATGATATCAAACCAATGTTAGGTCCTTCAGGAGTTTCGATGGTACACAACCTACCGTAGTGGGTGTAGTGAACGTCACGAACCTCGAAACCTGCACGCTCACGCGACAGACCACCGGGGCCTAAGGCTGACAGACGACGCTTGTGCGTAATCTCTGCCAGTGGATTGGTTTGATCCATAAATTGTGACAACTGGTTTGTTCCGAAGAACGAGTTGATCACAGATGATAATGTACGTGCGTTAATCAGGTCGGTAGGTGTAAATACCTCGTTGTCACGGATATTCATACGCTCACGAATGGTACGGGCCATACGTGCTAAACCAACACCGAATTGAGCATATAACTGCTCGCCCACGGTACGAACACGACGGTTTGACAAGTGATCAATATCATCCACCTCGGCTTTTGAGTTGATTAATTTGATCAAATATTTAACTATCGCAATGATATCTTGTTTAGTTAATACCTTAGTTTCTTCTGATGTGCTCAGTTTCAACTTACGGTTAATGCGGTATCTACCCACATCACCCAAGTCATAACGTTTATCAGAGAAGAACAAACGATCTATGATACCACGAGCAGTTTCCTCATCAGGTGGTTCGGCGTTACGTAATTGACGGTAGATATGCTCAACCGCTTCTTTCTCAGAGTTTGAAGTATCCTTTTGTAAGGTATTGTATATAATAGTGTAATCACCACTGGTAGCAGCATCTTCTTTGTTTAAGATGATGGTTTTAACACCTGCATCAATGATCATATCAATATGGTCATCTTCTAACACGGTTTCGCGCTCCAGGATAATTTCGTTACGGTCGATAGAAACAACTTCACCGGTATCTTCATCCACAAAGTCTTCAACCCATTTCTTTAAAACCCTTGCAGCCAGTTTACGGCCGATGAATTTTTTAAGACCTGACTTGCTAACTTTAACTTCATCAGCTAATTCAAATAACTCTAAGATGTCTTTATCAGAGTCATAACCAATAGCACGAAGCAAGGTAGTTACCGGGAATTTCTTTTTACGGTCAATGTAAGCATACATCACGTTGTTAACGTCTGTAGCAAACTCAATCCATGAACCTTTGAACGGGATAACACGGGCCGAGTACAATTTTGTACCGTTAGTGTGACGGCTTTGGCCGAAGAATACGCCTGGTGAACGGTGTAGTTGTGATACAATTACACGTTCTGCACCATTAATAACAAAAGTACCTTTAGGTGTCATATAAGGGATGGTACCCAAATAAACATCCTGTACAATTGTTTCAAAATCTTCGTGCTCTGCATCATTACATGATAAGCGAAGTTTTGCTTTAAGTGGTACGCTGTAGGTTAATCCGCGCTCAATACACTCGCGTATATCGTAACGTGGCGGATCAATAAAATAATCAAGAAACTCCAGGACGAAGATGTTTCTTGAATCTGAAATAGGAAAGTTCTCTGCAAACACTTTAAACAAGCCTTCTTTATGACGGTTGTCTGAAGTTGTTTCTAATTGAAAAAATTCCTGGAAAGATTGCAACTGCACATCCAGAAAATCGGGGTAATCAAGTACCTTTCTGCTGGTTGCAAAGTTTACTCTTTGTGCTTTTTTGTTTGCCAAGGTGTTTTAATTTTAGTTTATTAACTGTTGGACGTGAGTAATCAGATGTGAGATACGAGATAAATTTTTAACATCTAATGCCTGATATTCGCCAATTTGTAAACAGCTGAAGATCTCGTTTCTCAAATCTACTGTCCCAAATCTATTATCAAACCTTTATAAACAGCAATAGACCCCGACCAAAAATGGCCGGAGTCTGATGCTATAAGTATTGTGGTTAATTATTTAACCTCAACTACCGCTCCGGCTTCTTCTAATTGAGATTTCAAAGATTGAGCTTCTTCTTTAGTTACACCAGTTTTAACTTCTTTAGGTGCACCGTCAACAAGATCTTTTGCTTCTTTCAAACCTAAACCGGTTAAGTCTTTTACTAATTTAACAACAGCTAATTTTGAGCCACCTGCTTCTTTCAGGATAACATCAAATGCTGTTTGCTCAGCTGCAGCAGCAGGAGCGTCATCGCCACCACCAGCAGCAGGACCTGCAACAGCAACAGCTGCAGCAGCCGGCTCAATACCGTACTCGTCTTTTAAGATCTGAGCTAATTCGTTTACTTCTTTTACTGTCAAGTTTACCAACTGTTCAGCAAATGCTTTTAAATCCGCCATTATATTATGTTTTTTACTTTAATGCTTTGTTTTTTAATAATCAAACTTTTAGGTGTTTGAATTAACCTCTTTCTTGTAATGTTTTTACTAATCCTGCCAATGTGTTTCCGCCTGATTGCAGTGCAGAAATAACATTTTTCGCTGGTGATTGCAATAATCCGATGATCTCGCCAATTAATTGTTCTTTCGATTTCAATTTGATTAAAGTATCTAATTGATTATCGCCAATAAATATTGCCGAATCAATGTAAGCTGCTTTTAAA
Organism: Mucilaginibacter sp.; assembly: GCA_014376655.1. Taxonomy (GTDB): domain Bacteria; phylum Bacteroidota; class Bacteroidia; order Sphingobacteriales; family Sphingobacteriaceae; genus Mucilaginibacter. Next base: position 7,171 of record JACMRC010000509.1, read on the forward strand.
ACTGGTTTGTCACCTTGTTTTCTCAATTTCTTGATCAGCTTTGCCGGGGCAGTTGCTGATTTTGAGAAAAGGATAGATGATGAACCTTTTAATACATCGTACATTGCTGTGTAATCACCACCGGCAGCTTCCATAGCTTTTTTAATCAAGCTATTTTTTGCTACCTTCATCGTAATGTCGCTTTCGAAACATTGACGACGAATATTGTTGATTTTTGCAACCGTTAAATCTGAAGTATCGGTGATATAAAAATTACCGAACTCCTTCATTTGTTCAGAGAGGGCAAGAACAAGGTCGTGTTTTTCTTCTTTATTCATGATTAAATTCCCGCTACTGATTTTGTTTCTACTGTTATTCCCGGAGACATAGTAGAAGAGATATGAATACTCTTAAAATATGTTCCTTTAGCTGATGATGGTTTCAATTTAGAGATAACCTGCAATACTTCTAATGCATTCTCATAAATTTTGTCAGCAGGGAAAGATGCTTTACCTATTGAGGTATGGATAATACCGGTTTTATCAACCTTGAAGTCGATCTTACCACCTTTTACCTCAGTTACAGCTTTTCCAACGTCTGGAGTTACTGTACCTGATTTAGGGTTAGGCATTAAGTTACGCGGACCAAGCACACGGCCTAATCTACCTACTTTAGCCATAACACTTGGCATTGTAATGATAATATCTACGTCAGTCCATCCACCTTCAATCTTGGCGATATAATCATCCAAACCTACAAAATCTGCACCTGCGTCTTTAGCTTCTTGCTCCTTATCTGGAGTACAAAGAACTAAAACACGTACAGTTTTACCGGTTCCATGAGGCAATGTTGCAATACCACGTACCATTTGATTGGCTTTACGGGGGTCAACACCTAAACGCACATCTATATCAACTGATGAATCAAATTTAGTTAAGGTTAGTTCCTTTACCAAAGCTGATGCAGCTTCTAATGAGTATGATTTATTAGCCTCAATTTTGGAGAGCGCCACTTTTTGATTTTTTGTTAATCTAGCCACTGTCTTAAACTGATTTGTATAAATTTAATTAATTCCAGGGTGCCGTACCTGATACGGTTATCCCCATACTGCGGGCAGTACCTGCTACCATTTTCATGGCTGATTCTACTGTAAACGCATTTAAATCAACCATTTTATCTTTAGCTATAGTCTCAACCTGCTCCCAGTTTACACTGGCAACTTTTTTACGGTTAGGCTCGGCCGAACCACCTTTTAAACCTGATACTTCCAATAATTGGATAGCTACAGGAGGTGTTTTGATGATAAAATCGAAAGATTTGTCTACGTACACAGTAATAAGCACAGGTAGCACTTTACCAGGTTTGTCCTGGGTACGTGCATTGAACTGCTTGCAAAACTCCATTATGTTCACACCTTTTGCACCTAATGCAGGTCCAATCGGGGGTGATGGGTTTGCAGCGCCGCCCTTTACTTGCAGCTTAACCATTGCACCGACTTCTTTTGCCATTTGCTTTTTTATTTAATTATTCAATGTTATAAAGTGGAAGCTATGTAACATTTGTTATTAGGTTTTAACACCCAATGTCTTTGTTTATATAAAATCCGGATCCATCGTGGTTCCGAAATACAATTACTCTTTCTCTACTTGCATGTAATTCAATTCAAGCGGCGTACGGCGGCCGAATATCTTTACCATTACTTTCAATTTCTTTTTCTCTTCGTTAACCTCTTCAATCACACCGCTAAACCCGTTGAAGGGCCCATCCATTACTTTAACGTTTTCGCCAACGTAATAAGGCACATTCATGGTTTCGCCTTGTGCGGTCATCTCATCAACCTTACCTAAAATACGGTTAACTTCTGCCTGGCGCAAAGGTATTGCATTACCTTGTTTATCACCCAGGAAACCAATAACGCTGTTCACATTTTTTATAATGTGCTCTAACTCGCCATCTAACTGGGCTTCCATCAATACATAGCCCGGGAAGTAGTTACGCTCTTTAGCTATCTTCTTTCCGTCGCGCATTTGGTAATATTTCTCGGTAGGTATTAAAACCTGCGGTACCAAATGGGTAATGCCTAAGCGGGCAATCTCAGCATCAACATATTGTTTTACTTTTTTTTCTTTACCGCTTATTGCACGTACAACGTACCATTTTAATTGATCACTCATTATATGTGTATATTAAAGTGAGCTATAAAATTTATTAAGCAAAAGGCCTATTACCTGATCCATACCAAATATTAGCATGGCAATAATAACTGCCGCTACCAGTACCAAAACCGCGCTGCTTTGTAATTCGCGCCAGGTTGGCCAGGTTACTTTCTGGGTCAACTCGATATAAGACTCTTTAATATATTCAGATACGTTAGCCATTCTTAGTTATTTGCTATTATGCACGGGAACAAGGATTCGAACCCTGATCAAAGGTTTTGGAGACCTCTATTCTACCGTTGAACTATTCCCGTGTAAACCCTCAATCCCCGAAGGAACTTTATAATATTGATAAAGTACCAAGGCAAAAAGCCCTGGTACTTTACATAAAAATTAACCGTTATGCTTCGCTTTTAGGCGATTGAAATTATTTAACAATTTCAGTTACCTGGCCAGCACCTACTGTTCTGCCACCTTCACGGATAGCGAAACGTAAGCCTTTTTCCATTGCGATAGCGTTGATCAATTTAACATTGATTGTAACGTTATCACCAGGCATAACCATTTCTACACCTTCAGCTAAGGTAATTTCACCTGTAACGTCTGTTGTACGGAAATAGAATTGCGGACGGTATTTGTTAAAGAATGGAGTGTGACGTCCACCTTCTGCTTTTGATAATACGTAAACTTCTGCTTTGAAATCAGTGTGTGGGTTTACTGAACCTGGTTTGCAAATAACCATACCCCTGCGGATATCAGTTTTCTCAATACCACGTAACAATAAACCTACGTTATCACCAGCTTCGCCACGGTCAAGGATCTTGCGGAACATTTCCACACCTGTAACTGTAGATTTTAAGTTTTCGGCACCCATACCAAGGATGTCTACTTGCTCACCTGAGTTGATAACACCACGCTCGATACGACCTGTTGCAACAGTACCACGACCAGTGATCGAGAATACATCTTCAACCGGCATCAAGAAAGGCAATTCAGTCAAACGAGGAGGAATTGGAA
>JACMRC010000510.1 GCA_014376655.1 Mucilaginibacter sp.
CTAAAAGTGGTTCGGTAGCTATAATCAGATAGCTCTCAATTATATCCACCTGAAAATCAGTTCTCTCATCTTGTTAGGCAACGCTTAGCCATACACTAACGTAATATCTTTATTGTATTAGCTATAACAACTAATGTTTCTTAAATTCACTTTTTAAGACAATGCCCCGTGTTTAAAAACCTCGTTATATTATTCTTATTGTTAAGCACTGTGTCGTTTGCTCAAAGCTTGCCCCCTAATATAGGTTTTGAAGATGGTTCGTTTAATGGTTGGAATTGCAAGGCGGGTATAATAACAGGAGTGGGGTTTAATCCGGCTACAAGCAAATATACTTCATCGGTTATTACAATTGGCACAAGCCCTCCAATAGAGGGCCGGCATACACTATTTAGCAGGGCGGCAGATGGCGAGAAAGTTGACCCGTATGGTAAGTTTCCCGTTGTTTGCCCTAATGGCAGCAATTACTCTGTACGATTAGGAAATGATAATGTCAACCATGAAGCAGAGAGTATTAACTATACCTTTTTTGTACCAACCGAATCAAGCTTGGCTTATGCCATAACCTTTAATTATGCGGTTGTTTTGCAAAACCCCCCACACCAGGAGTTTGAGCAACCCCGGTTTACTGCGCAAATTTATGATGTAAGTGCTGATAAATATGTGAGTTGCCCATCCTTCGATTTTAAAGCCAGCTCTAACTTGCCGGGATTTAAAAAAGTAGCAGGATCGTTTAAAGACAGCGATAATCTGGAATCGCCGGTGTATTATAAAGATTGGTCAAAGGCTACGCTCGATCTGCACCAATACCTGGGTAAACTAATGAGGATAGAGTTTACTACCAATGATTGTGTTTACAACAGGCATTTTGGTTATGCATATATTGATATTGATGAGGGGGTATCGGCAGCACCAATTCAGGGTGCAACTTATTGCCCGGGCCAAAAGTCTGTATTATTAAAAGGGCCTGAAGGATTTGCAGATTATGAATGGTATAATGAGGATATGTCCCAAAAACTGAGTACCGGGCAAAATATGGAATTATACCCACCACCGCCAAACTTAACCCGGTATGCGTTAAAAGTTACACCTTACCCCGGTTTGGGTTGCGACGATATTTTTTATACCATGGTAAGCAAGTCAGAAACTGATTTTAAGCTACAATTGGTAGACACTGTGCGCGGTTGCCCCGAAAATGGGGTTGATTTAACGGTTAAATCTGTAACCGAAGGGAGCAGCCAGGGAATAAGTTATTATTATTTTGAAGATGCTTCCCTTACTACCCATTTGCGCGACTCGACACATGTGGTCTTAGCCGGGACCTACTACATAGAGGGAACCGGCAAAAATGGCTGCAAGGAAGCAAAACCCATCCATGTTAAACTTACGCCGCCCACAATTAAAGTTATCGATCCCGAACCTGCCCGGTATCCTGAGACCGTTGATATTAGCAGGACTTTTGCGAAGCAACAAGGCCTTACCTATAGTTATTATACGGATGCACAGGCCACAATACCGCTCACTACGTATAAAACGATAGATAAAAGTGGGAGTTATTTTATTAAAGTAAAAAGCGCCTTTGGCTGCGAGTTGGTTACATCGGTGCGTGTAACAGTATTGCCGCCGCCACCCTATGTTGTAACCGGGCCCAATGTTTTTACCCCCAATAACGATGGCGTGAACGATTTTTTTGCGCTGCATATAGAAGGTTATGTGAAATTTGTAAACCTTGATGTTTTTAACCGTTACGGGCAGTTAATGTATTCTACAAAATCGCAGACTGGGTTTTGGGATGGTAATTTTAAAGGTAAGGACCTGCCAACGGGTACCTACTACTGGATCTTTGATGGCCTGGATACCTACTATAATACCAAGATCAAAGAAAGCGGGTCGATTTCAATAATCCGTTGATTATTTAGATAAATTCTAAATAACATATATCCTTAGTAATAAACATTATTACCTGTACGTTTTGTATTTTTGTATCCTTTAATTAAAAGAAATAAACCGTCAATGAAAAAGTCTTCTATATTTGGTCTTGTTGTAATAGCCATAGCTATTGCGGTAATCATCAGCGTTTATTCTACTTCAAGCACTTACGGCTCATTCAAGGATGCAAAAAGTACAGACACAGAATTGCATGTTGTAGGCCATCTAAATAAGCAAAAGCAGCTATATTACGATGCTACAAAGGATGCCAATTATTTTTCGTTTTATATGAAGGATAACAAAGGCGAAGAATGCAAAGTAATATTCACAGGGAGTAAACCACAAGATTTTGAACGCTCTGAACAAATTGTCTTAACAGGCCAAATGCATGGCAACGAGTTTCATGCTAAGCATATATTAATGAAGTGTCCTTCTAAATACAAGCAGGATCAAGTTGAAGTTACCGAGACCAAGGCTAAACAAGCCAGCATATAATACAACTACTTAATGGATACAGCTTTTAAAGGCGAACACCTTTTACCGGGCCACCTGGGCCAGTTCTTTACAATTTTGGCATTTGGCTCGGCCCTGTTTGCGGCAATAAGCTACTATTTTGCAACTACCAACCCTGTTGATACTTCATGGAAACGCCTGGGCCGTTTAGGTGCTTATATTAATACCATAGCTGTTATAGGTATTGGTGTTTGCTTATACTACATCATCTTAAATCACCTGTTTGAATATTATTATGCCTGGGAGCATTCGTCAAGAGCGTTGCCTACCCATTTTATCATCTCAAGTTTTTGGGACGGGCAGGAGGGTAGTTTCTGGTTATGGACGTTCTGGCAGGCTGTATTGGGTAATATCCTGATCTGGAAAGCCAAATCATGGGAAACCCCGGTGATGGCTGTGGTGTCTTTATCGCAAGCTATACTGGCCACCATGCTTATTGGTGTTGATATATTTGGCCAGCGCATAGGTACATCGCCATTTATTTTGCTTCGCGAAGCTATTAACCTAAAAGAACAAGCCCCCGTATTTGCTACTAACCCCGAGCTTTACCACAACTACTTAACTTATATAAAAGACGGTAACGGAATGAACCCGTTATTGCAAAACTATTGGATGGTTATACACCCGCCAACCTTATTTTTAGGGTTCGCATCAATGGTTGTGCCGTTTGCCTATGCAATTGCGGGCCTTTGGCAAAGGCGTTATAAAGAATGGGTACATGCCGCTATTCCGTATGCTTTATTTGCAATGATGATATTGGGTACCGGCATCATTATGGGCGCATTCTGGGCTTACGAGTCTTTATCGTTCGGTGGTTTTTGGGCGTGGGACCCGGTAGAAAATGCTTCTATCATCCCATGGTTAATATTAGTGGGCGCGGTACACGTAATGATTGTGTATAAAAACACCGGTCACTCTTATATTACAGCGGCCATTTTGGTGCTGATGAGCTTTGTGCTGGTATTGTACGCATCGTTCTTAACCCGTAGCGGTGTTTTAGGCGAAACTTCTGTACACTCATTTACTGATGCAGGTATGTTTTGGCATTTAGTAGCCGATGTGGTAATTTTCCTTGTAATAGCCATAACATTATTGGCTATCCGATGGAAAGAATTACCACGCACAAGCAAGGATGAAGAAACGTATTCGCGCGAGTTTTGGATGTTTGTAGGGGCTGTATTTTTATGCCTGTCGTGCTTCCACCTGGTAATTGTGTCATCCATCCCTGTATGGAACGCAATGTTTGGCACCAAGCTGGCTCCACCGTCTGATCCGGTAAAACATTATAATATAGTACAGGCATCGTTTGCCGTAGTAGTAACACTGCTAACCGGCTTTACCCAATTCCTGAAATATAAAAAGACCGATACAACCAAGTTCCTAATCTCGACCGTAGTTTATTTAGCATTGGCCGTTTTAATAACCGTGCCGGTTATATATTTCACCGGGGCCAATAAACTAAACTTTGTATTTATACTGATAATGGTTGGTGCCATTTATTCGGTATTAGCTAACGGCAAAGTATTGGTAGAGGTATTTAAAGGTAAGTTTAAACTTGCAGGGTCAGCAGTAGCGCATATTGGTTTTGGGCTGATAATGATAGGCGCGTTAATATCAGCGGGTACTAGCAAGGTAATATCAGAAAACACTACCGGCGAACAATTCTCTTCTGATTTTGCTAAATCAAAAAATAATCCCCGCGAAAATATCATCCTTTATAAAAATATGCCTGTCGTAATGGGTAAATACACGGTTACGTATGTAGGCGACTCGATTGCCCCACCTAATCATTACTTCAAAGTAAATTATAAAGTGATTGATGCTAACGGCAAGGTAACCGAGGAGTTTCTATTAAAACCCAATGCCCAATCTAATGAAAAGATGGGCCTGATTTCATCGCCGGACACAAAGCACTATTTGTTTAGTGATTTATACACCCACGTTAATATGTCTAACGCTATAACAATAGGCGAGGGCACAGAAGCGGCAGGGCATGAAGAAGCCAACGACGATAAAAAATACGAAGCGCCACTAACCTACGAAGTTGCGCCGGGCGATACTATCCGTTTTAGAGACGGATACGTTTTGTTAAGTAGCATTGGCCGTATTGATAAAGTACAAGATATTACGCTTACCGATAAGGACGTTGCTATAGGCGCTAAGCTACAAGTTGTTGCCAATGGCAAAACTTATGCCGCCGAGCCGGTGTATATGATCCGCAATAACAACGCGTTTGATTTTGCCCGCAAGGTTGAAGATGCAGGTTTAAAACTAAGGTTCACCAAGGTAATTCCGCAAAAAGGCAAGGTAGAGATAACACTGTACCAACAGCCTGAAAGCGCTAAAAAATGGATAGTAATGCGTGCCATACAGTTCCCGGATATTAACTTCCTGTGGTCGGGTACTATAATTATGGTTATTGGTATTTTGCTTTCTATTTTTAGAAGGAATAAGGAGCTGAAGAATACGTAAGCAACCCCTCCCAACCCTCCCCAAAGGAGAGGGCTTTGAATAGCATTATTAATTAACAAGATATTAAAGTCTCCCCTTCGGGGAGATTTAGAGGGGTTATGCGTATCACCATCATCGGTTCGGGCAATGTAGCCACACATTTGGCTGCCGCGTTTAAAAACGCCGGACACCGCATTGTGCAGGTTTATAGCCGCGATATGCAAAATGCCGCCCTGCTGGCTTACCATGTTAAAGCTGAGCCGATTGACAACCTTTCGCAAATAGATTCTGAAACAGATATTTTCATTATCTCCATTAAAGACGATGCCATTGGTTTAGTAGCCGAGCAACTGGCACCTTATCAAAAGCTGATGGTCCATACCTCGGGCGCTACAGATCTTTATGCCCTGCTGGCGTTCAGCGATAATGTAGGTGTTTTTTACCCCCTGCAAACTTTTAGCAAAGCCAAAGATGTTAATTTCCGTACTGTCCCGCTTTGTATTGAAGCCGCCGATCAGGCTATCGCTAAGGGGCTAAAAGAGCTTGCTCACACCATTAGTAACAGTGTTAACGATATTGACAGCCCGCAACGTAAAACGTTGCACCTGGCGGCTGTATTAGCGTGTAATTTCCCCAACTACTTGTATAGTATCGCGCAGCAAATTTTAGCTAAGCACGATTTAAGTTTCGATCTCATTCGCCCGTTAATATTGGAGACTGCCGAGAAAGTTCAGAACAGTTTACCCGCCTCGGTTCAAACTGGTCCGGCTGTACGTAACGACGAAACTACCATGAATAATCATTTGCAACTACTGCAAGACAATCCCGATTTACAGCAGTTGTATACTTTATTAAGTCAGGGTATTATCAAAATGGGCATTAACCCGCACGGGGATAAGTAATTTTGTTACTTTTGCCCAAATGAATATTTTTAAAGTAAAGATAAACTTTGAGGAGGCAGGCCATGAAACAATTGAGCTGCCTATTGCCGAGGGAGAATCTGTATTAGATGTTTGCCTGGAAAATGGCATTGAGTTGCAGCATAATTGCGGTGGTGTTTGCGGTTGCAGCACCTGCCATATATACGTTAACAGGGGAGAAGATAACGTTCAGGAGATCTCTGATAAGGAAGAAGATTTTATTGACCGTGCCGTTAACCCCCGCATTACTTCAAGGTTAGGCTGCCAGTGCGTAATGATTGACGGTGATATAGAAGTAACGCTGCCAAATCAATCGCAGTTTTTAGGACACTAAAAAGGGTTGTACGTATAACGTACCACGTAAAACAAAAAATAATGACAGACAATAAATTTGCACTGCCGATACATTGGAACGATCATGAAGACATCGCGATGTCGCTTTATGAGAAGTTTGGCGATGACTTTAACGAATCAAAAATATACCGCATCCGTTTTACCGAATTGTTGGACTGGGTGCTATCGCTGCCAAATTTTAAGGGTACCCGCGAAGAATCATCAGAGGGCCATTTAGAGCAGATCCAATCTGCCTGGGTTTATGAGTGGCGGGATAATCAGTAGACAGTTTTTAGTTGCAATACTAAATTGGTTAATGCCACTACATTCTTAAAATTCTTAGTAAATTTGATATATGGAAAGCATTGTAATTAGCCCTAAAACACAAGATGAGTTTAAACTCATTACTGATTTACTTGAAAAAATGAGAATTTCTTCAAAGGTTATAACCGATGAAGAAAAAGAAGATTTCGGTTTGTTAGCTATGATGAAGGAGGTTGATCTCGATGATTTAGTTACCAGAGAAGAAGTTATGAAAAAGCTTGCTTCGTAAATGGTAACTAAATTTACGCGGCATTTTCTTAAAGATTTAGATAAGATAAATCACTCATCAATTAAACGCGAAATTGCTGGTATAATAGAGCAAGTAGAACAAGCAACTTCCCTATCTACAATTGTTAATATCAAAAAGTTAAAAGGCTTTTCTACTGCATATAGAATAAGAAGCGGAGATTACAGAATCGGTATTTACATAGAAAACAATATCGTTAAATTCGCGCGGATAGCTCATCGAAAAGATATCTATAAAGTATTTCCATAAAATCAGTGTAATCAAACCATAATCAGTGTAATCCCCAACAATGGAATCATTTTTAAATAAGCTAAAAGACATTACCACCTTTATTTTTGATGTGGATGGTGTATTAACCGATGGTTCTGTGTTTGTTACCGAAACAGGCGAACAAAGCCGTGCTTTTAACATTAAAGATGGTTATGCATTGCAATTAGCTGTTAAATGTGGTTATAACGTTTGCGCCATATCGGGAAGCCGATCTAAGACTGCTATCTACCGCTTAAACAGCCTGGGCATTACCGATGTGTTTATTGGCGCACACGTAAAAACTGATAAGTTTAAAAACTACCTCGAATCAAAGCATATCCTGCCTGCTAATGTGTTGTACATGGGCGATGATATCCCGGATCTGGGTGTAATGAAATTAGCCGGCCTGCCGGTTTGCCCTGCAGATGCCTGCGAAGAAGTTAAAGCGCTAAGCCAATACGTATCGCCACTTGGCGGCGGCAAAGGCTGCGCCCGCGATGTGATTGAAAAAGTGCTTAAGGTCCAGGATAAATGGATGAGCGAGGAATCTTATAGCTGGTAACAATATCATCAATACTCAACCACCACCTTGATAGCCAGATCGGTACCAAACGGCATATAGTATTTGTATGGTTTCCATTCGTGCCTGAAATTTAGCGCCCAAATATTTAACCTATTGCCC
>JACMRC010000511.1 GCA_014376655.1 Mucilaginibacter sp.
TAGCAGGGTATCCTTTTAAGTCTTTACGGACAACTGCCGCGTAAAAAGTATAAAACGGACTAATATTCTCAACCGGAAAATCGGTCCCCAAGGGCATCCAGCCGTCTTGTTGGAGTAAGGCTTTATAGGCATAGGCCGATTTTAACCTGCCGGCACCTAACCGTTGGCCCGCCCAATACATATCAGATGTTGCGTGCGTAGGTTGTACAGATGGAATAATATTATTCTGCCCAAACAAGGCCACATCCTCCGGCGCTACCACTTGCGAATGCTCTATGCGCCACCTGCGGTCGTTCTTGCCTTTCAGGGCTGCTGCATATACCTTTAATATTACCCGGTTTGCCGAGTCGCCAATGGCATGGGTACACATCTGGAAGCCTTTCTCGGCTATCATTTTGGCAACTTCCTCAAAATGTTTCTGGCTGCTTAATAAAAAACCGCTCCAGTTTTTCTTATCGGAGTATGGCTTTAACAAACACGCCCCGCGCGATCCTAATGCACCATCGGCATAAACCTTAAATGAGCGTACATCTAACCCAGGGGTTTTAAATACGCCGCGTTTAAATAAGTATTCATAGTTTTCGGGCTTATCGGCAAGCATTACATACATGCGCATTTTTAGTGAACCTTTATGTTGCAACTCGGCAATGGTGCTTACCATGGTATAAGGTAAGCCGCAATCGTCAACGGTGGTAAGGCCTACTGCAAAGCAATTAGCTTGTGCGCTTAACAACGCATTTTGCATTATCTGTTCGTTTGGGTCGGGAATTTTACGGGTAACAATACCCACGGCATTATCAATTAATACACCGGTAAGTTTTCCGTTTATGGTTTCAATTTCGCCACCGGCAACTTTTTGCCCCGGTTTAATGCCTGCTACGTTTAAAGCCGCCTGGTTAGCAATTGCCGCATGGCCATCAACCCTATGCAATATCACCGGGCGCACCGGGAACAACTCGTCCAGCTTGGCTTTATCCGGGAATTTTTTGCCGACCCATAAGTTTTGGTCCCAGCCATTGCCTATTATCCAGCCGTCGGTGTTGCGGTCGGCGTATGCTTTTACGGTATCAACAACCCCGTCCCAGCTTTTAATAGCTTTTAATGGCACTTGTTGCAGGCCCAGGCCATATTCATAAAAATGAGCATGCGCATCAATAAAACCGGGATATACGGCTTTGCCCTTAGCGTCAATAACCTCGCGGGCAAGGTATTTTTCTTCTAAAGTATCGGCGCTGCCAACTGATATAATTTTGCCGCCGCTTACTACAAATGCATTGGCGGTAGTAAACGCGCTATCTACAGTATACACCACTGCATTTTTAACTAACAGGTCGGCATTATACTCTTTCTGTTTGCAGGCTGCAACAAAAAGCAGCAGGATGGGCCATGTTTTTTTCATACAGGTGATGTGAGCTATAAATATATTACACTTAAAAGTATATACAAGTATCGGAAGATAAAGTTAGGCAGTAAAAATGATTTTTTATTAAGTGTGAACAGTCTTTGAGAACTGGGTGAGCTGAACGCGCGCCGTTTACTCACCCCGCGGCACTTCGTGCGCGACCCTCTCTTCGCTGCGCGGAAAGAGGGTTGTTTTAGATTTTTATACCCTCTTTCCGCCAAAGGCGAATAGAGGGTGGTCCAGTGAAGCGTAGACCGGGTGAGTAAACGGATCGCGTTCAAATGAACATCACCTTAACACAAAAAAAGCCCCAACTTATGCGCCCAATTAATTAATTTAGCACCGAAAACGTAATTGAAGGGGAAATTTTATAAATGTCAGATATAATTCAGCTTTTACCAGACTCTGTCGCTAACCAGATCGCCGCGGGCGAAGTGGTACAACGACCGGCATCTGCGGTGAAAGAACTGATAGAGAATGCTATTGATGCCGGGGCAGACAAGATTCAGCTAATTGTTAAGGATGCCGGCAAATCATTGATACAAGTAATAGATAATGGCTGCGGCATGAGCGGTACCGACGCGCGCATGAGCTTTGAGCGCCACGCCACATCAAAAATTAAGAAAGCCGAGGATCTTTTTGCTATCCGTACCATGGGTTTCAGGGGCGAGGCTATGGCATCAATCGCCGCTATTGCGCAGGTTGAGCTAAAAACCCGCCGCCATGAAGATGAGTTAGGGACACAAATATTTATTGAAGCATCAGAAGTGATGAAGCAAGAGCCCTGCTCGGCAGTTGCCGGTACTTCTATATCCGTAAAGAACTTATTTTATAATATACCGGCGCGTCGTAACTTTTTAAAGAGCAACCCGGTAGAGATGCGCCATATTATTGACGAATTTCAACGTATTTCTTTAGCGCATCCCGAGGTGTTCTTTACCCTGCACCACGATGGGCAGGAGGTTTATCACTTACCGGCTACCACATTAAAACAACGGGTTATCCACCTGTTTGGTAATAATTATAACCAGCGCCTGGTACCGGTTGAAGAGGATACTACTATTATTAACCTGCGTGGTTTTGTGGGCAAGCCCGAGTTTGCCAAACGTACCCGGGGCGAACAATTCTTCTTCGTAAACAACCGTTTTATAAAAGATCCGTACCTAAACCATGCGATACTTACGGCTTTTGAGGAGTTATTGCCAGATGACACTTACCCGCTGTATGTGCTGTTTATTGATATCGATCCGTCAAAAATTGATATCAACGTACATCCCACAAAAACCGAGATAAAATACCAGGACGAAAAAGCTATTTATGCCATTATCCGTTCTGCTGTAAAACGATCTTTAGGTAGATATAATATTACTCCAAGTTTAGACTTTGACCAGGAGAACAGCATTGAACACCTGATAACGCCTACACCGTTCGACCAGATAGTAGCGCCGGTTATTGCCTTCAATCCGGACTTTAACCCGTTTAGTAAGGACCGCGAACTGCCCTTTTTGCGCGATACCGGCGGCAGCCGCAGCAATCCAAACAGGATAAACCCTATCGCAAACAATTGGGATACTTTGTATGAGATCAGCAAAAAAGATACGAACACCCAACACGAGATCCATGTGGAAGAAACCGTAGCGGTTAATGACCAAGAGATAGCCAAATCAACCGATAGGCAGTTTTTCCAGGTGCATAACCGGTTTATCATGTCGCAGATCAAGTCGGGGTTTATGCTGATAAGCCAGCAGGCGGCGCACGAGCGTATTTTGTACGAGCGCTTTTTACAGCAACTACAAAACCACTCGGGCGTAAGTCAGCAAAGTTTATTCCCGCAATCGCTTACACTAAACGGGGCCGATTTTGAGTTATTGAGAGAGTTGATGCCGGATATCCGTGCGCTGGGTTTTGATATCCGCGAGTTTGGTAAAAACACCGTGGTTGTAGAAGGAATACCCGCCGATCTAAACAATGTGGGCGAACACGAGTTATTAGAACGTTTGCTGGAGGGGTTTAAAAATAACCTGTCGATACTGAAACTGGATAAACGCGATAACCTTGCCCGGTCATTAGCCCGTAACGCGGCTATTAAAGCGGGAACTAAGTTATCGTCTGAAGAAATGAACCAGTTGACTGATCAGCTTTTTGCCTGCCAAATGCCAAACGTAGCGCTAAATGGCAAGTCTGTAATTAGTACCTTTACACTAAATGAATTAATAGAACGGTTTGAAAAATAACCGATACGATATATAAATATGCAATCACCTTTCGCAAATCTCTCGCCGGTAGCAAAAAACCTGCTTATCATAAATATTATTTGCTTTATACCTTTCCTGTTATTCAACCCCGCAATGACAGACCAGGTTTATAACCTTGCCTCTGCACATTACTTTGATTCGCCGCTGTTTAAACCGTGGCAGCCTATAACCTATATGTTTTTTCATGGTGGTTGGATGCACATCATATTTAATATGTTCGCTTTGTATTCGTTCGGTGCTATTTTAGAGTACACTATGGGTCCAAAAAGGTTCCTTATATTTTATTTTGTTTGCGGACTTGGCGGTATAGCTTTACAATTGATTGTACAAGCATTTGAGGTACACGCTATAACCGGGAGCTTTACAATAGCATCCCCTGATTTAGAGGCATCTTATTTAGCTTATGGTTCAAAGGCGCAGGAACTATACAATATCTATCACAGTTCAATGGTAGGTGCATCGGGTGCCATATTTGGGTTGTTCATTGCTTTTGGCATGATGTTTCCAAATACCGAGTTACTTTTGATGTTTATACCTGTACCTGTTAAAGCTAAATATGTTATGGGGGTATATGTGTTAGTGGAACTATCATTAAGTGTAAGCCAGGTACAGGGCGATGATGTTGCGCACTTTGCGCATTTGGGTGGGGCTTTAATAGGCTTTATTTTAGTAAAGGCATGGCACTTACAAGGCCCTAAAGATTTTCAACATTAAGCTATTAGTATATCATGACGTTGTGGCAAGAAATAAATAACAAAATGTTCCGGTCGGGTAGTAAACTATACCTTCTCATCGGTATTAATGTTGTTGTTTTTTTGGTGATAGGCGTATTATCCATATTTGAGAAGTTAGTATTCAGAACTACCATAGTTGACGACCTTACCCGCGAATATTTAAGCCTGCCCGCTTACCTGCCCAAACTGGCCATACGTTTCTGGACACCGGTTACCTATATGTTTTTACATGCAGGCATTTTCCATATCCTGTTTAATATGCTTTGGCTGTATTGGCTTGGGCAAATATTTGAAGAATATTTAGGCACCAAACGCACATTAGGCCTATATTTATTGGGCGGCTTGGCCGGTGCCGCGTTATTTTTGATCAGCTATAATGTTTTCCCTGCGTTTACGCAAAGCGGATTAATGCTAAATAGTTCAGTAGTTGGTGCATCGGCAGCTGTTATGGCAATAATTGTTGGTGCCGCTACTATAGCGCCTAACTATACCATTTCGCTAATGTTTATAGGTGCAGTGCGCTTAAAATGGTTGGTTATATTTTATCTGGTGATTGATTTTTTAGGCATAGTTGGGCCCAACGCCGGTGGCGAAATAGCCCACTTAGGCGGCGCATTATTTGGATTTGTGTATGTAAAACAGGTGCAGCAAGGGCGCGACATGGTGGGCTGGATAGCTAACCTGTTTAAGAAAAAATCTAAACTAAAAGTAGCATCAACAAATCGTGCAAAAGGATCACCTTCGGGGACACCACGGCAGGATGAGGTTGATCAGATATTAGATAAAATATCAAAAACGGGATATGAAAACCTGAGTCAGCAGGAAA
>JACMRC010000512.1 GCA_014376655.1 Mucilaginibacter sp.
CGCGAAAACAAGAATTACCAAACAATAAAGTTTGCCTTGCCCGCCTTACGTGATGGTTGTATCGTTGAATATACCTATCGGTTTGACACCCCCTGGTTTGATAATTTTCATGAGTGGCACTTCCAGGGCGATATACCCAAGGTACGCTCAAAATACGAGCCGCATATACCTGCCTTTTGGACCTATAACGCAGTGTTAAGAGGCAGCCAAAAGTTAACTAAAAATACGTCAGAGCGCGAAATTCAATGTTTTGTGTTTGGTGCGTCAAAAGGTGATTGTCTTCATTCTACTTATGAAATGGATAATATTCCGGCGTTTGTTACTGAAGACTATATGACGACTCCTAAAAATTTTATGTCGGCCATTTATTTTGAGCTTTCGGAGTATACACACCCTTATACCGGCGATCATAAAAAGGTGTCTGTACAATGGAAAGACGTAGAGAACCAATTAAAAAAAGAAGATTATTTTGGTGTACAGTTAAGAAAAAAAGACCTGTTAAAAGACAGAATATCGCCTATAATTGCCTATGCAACAGATCCATTAGCCAAAGCAAAAGCGGTTTACAACTATATTAAGCAAAATATAAAGTGGACAAACGCGGGTGGCATCTACAGCCCGGATATCCGCACCGCGTTAGACAGACATTATGGTTCGGTAGCGGACATAAACCTATCACTGGTATCGGCACTAAACGCGGCCGGCATTAGTGCCGACGCTGTATTACTATCAACCCGGGATAATGGTATAGTTAACAAACTGTATCCTGTTATTAAAGAGTTTAATTATGTTATTGCACGAGTTACCATTACAGATAAAACCTACTTGCTTGATGCTACAGATGCCATGCTATCCTTCGGGATGTTGCCAATGCGTTGCCTGAACGATAAAGGCAGAGCAATAAGCATGGACAAACCATCAGAATGGGTTGACCTGCTGGCAAATCAAAATCAAAACACTACCTATTTATTTAACCTGACTTTACAGGACGACGGAAAGTTAAAGGGTTCGCTAATAAACCGAACATCGGGCTATGCCGCTTATGAGAAGCGCAAGGCAATTAAAAAATTCAACACACTACAGGAGTATGTAGAGAATTTGGATGAAAAACTACTAAAGATAAAGATCCTAAAATCCACCGTGACAAATGTTGACAGCCTTGACATGCCTGTAGTTGAAAATTACGAAGTAGAGTTAGAGGGTTACAATAACCTCAACCATGCAAGCTTAAGCTTTAACCCATATTTGTTTAACCGCGTAGTAACAAATCCGTTTAAACTGGCCGACCGCACCTACCCTGTGGATTGGGGAATGCCCTCTGACACAAAAATTGTATTAAATATGATATTGCCTGATGGGTATACGTTAGAAAATGAGCCTAAGCCGGAATCGATATCCTTACCAAATGATGGCGGCAGGTTTATGGTGATGTATCAGCCTAATGGTAATTCGTTTTCGTTCTCTAATATAATTTCATTTAAAAAACCGGTTTACACAAGTGATGAATACCAGTCGTTAAAAGAGCTTTACAACAAAATAATACTGGAAGAAAAATCAGAAATGATCTTTAAGAAAAAATAACAATAATATTTAATAGCAACTATGAAAAACCTATTACTTATCACTTTTATTTTATTAAGCATACCATATGTTACTGTTGCACAAGAACGTAAAACGGCAGTTGAAATTTTGCAGGAGGTAACCAGGCGAAAAGCTCAAGTGCGGGTGAATACCGAGATGGACAGCTATCCGCCCGATCCATCGGCACATGCTTTTGCGCTTGCCGAAAACGGCGACGTAAGTTTACAATTTTTTAGGGGGCGCAGCTTAAGGCTTATATATTATTACAGCACAACAATAAAAATATTGGACGAGCAGGGTTTTAAAAACGCGACTGTAGAAATACCATTTTATGGCGAAGAAACTGTTTTTGCTATAAACGGCTCTACCACTTATAAAGATGCTGATGGACATTATAAAACCCAGGGCATAACGGGAGATATGATATATAAAATAAAGCAAAACAGGTATCAAAATGTTATAAAGTTTGCCTTGCCCGCATTAAAGCCTGGCTGCGTAATTGAGTATAAATACGCCATAGCATCGCCCTATTTTGATAACTTTCACCCATGGCATTTTGAAGGTGACATACCTAAAGTGCATTCAGAGTTCCAGATGAGTATTCCGGCTTTCTTAACTTACAATGTTGCTTTAAGGGGTGCCTTAAACCCAAGTAAAAATGTAACCAACATCAATCCAAAAGCATATCATATTAATGGCGAAGAATACGACGTTAAATATACAAAGGTAGGTATGGACAATGTACCTGCCTTTATACCTGAAGATTATATGACCGCGCCAAAGAATTTTACATCGGCGCTGTATTTTGAGCTTTCGCAATTTACCAGCATTGTTACCGGCGGGGTATATAACATAGCCAATAAATGGGACGATGTTGACAAAAGGCTTAGAAAAGATGATTATTTTGGCGACCAGATCAAAAAGAAAACCCTATTAAAATCGGCCATTAAACCATTAATCGAGGGCAAAACTGACACCCTGGAAAGGGCAAAAGTCGCTTTTGCTTATATACAAAAAAACATAAAATGGAACGGTATTTATAGTACCGGGAGTGAGGATATCCGTAAGGCGCTGGATAAACATACCGGAGACGTGGGTGATATAAATCTGGCTTTGGTATCAGCCCTTAATGCCACGGGGTTAGTCGCCGAGGTTGTGCTAATCTCAACCCGAGACCATGGGATAATTAACAAACTGTACCCGGTTATTACTGATTTTGATTATGTGATAGCTAAGGTAACTATCGGCAATAAAGTCTATTTTCTTGATGCTACCGACCCGTTGTTAGGTTTCGGGATGTTGCCTTTACGCAGCCTTAATGACCAGGGCCGCGTAGTAAGTTTTGACAAACCATCTTATTGGATTGATATCACCACTCAACAAACAGCAAACCGAACCGTTCTGCTTAACTTAAATTTCCAGGAAAGCGGAAAACTAAAAGGCACTTTTACGTTATATTCTAAAAGTTATGCAGCATATAGTGACCGCAAGGCCATTAAAAACTTTAATACCTTTGATGAATATGTAGAGCACCTGGATGAGTTGACGCCAAAACTGAAGATCCTTAAATCAAATGTTTCAAACCTGGATAGTTTAGATTTACCGTTAACTATAACACTTGATGTAGAAATTAATGCTGTGGACGCTACTGATAATAACAGGCTTAGTTTTAACCCTTATCTTTTTGATAGAATAACTGTTAATCCTTTTAAGCTGGATAAGCGGATATATCCGGTTGATTGGGCCATGCCGTCTGACACAAAGTTTGTTCTGCAGATGCAATTGCCAGAAGGATATACTATTGAAAGCCCGCCCGAAGATTATTCTGTAGCCTTACCAAATCAGGGTGGCAGCTTTATTACAAAATACATTCCGGGTACAAATTCGTTTACATTTTCGCACATTATATCATTAAAAAAATCAGTTTATCTAACAGAAGAATACCCACCTCTTAAAGAGCTTTATAATAAGATCATATTATCAGAAAAAAATGAAATGGTTTTTAAGAAAAAATAATATGAGATCATTCTTACTAACACCTGCCTTATTAATTATTGGCCTATCGGCTACAGCGCAAGGGGCTTACGATGCCAGCTTGATTGCTAAAAACTTATTGCCATACGCAAGCGCCATAATGCGTAACAAAGAAGAAACTATCGAAGTAAAATCATTAGACAATACTATTTATCATGTAAAAGCGGCTATAACTATATTAAACAAAAACGGTAATGACCAGGCGCATATTTTTATATGGCACAATAAAAGTACTACCATTAAATATGCCAAAGGGGTTGTTTATGATGCATGGGGGAAAAAGATCAGCAAATTTTCTGAAAGTGACTTTACCGACGCAAGTGCAGCCAATAATTTTTCGCTGTTTGAAGATTCGCGTGTGCTGCATTTTATACCTGCTGTTACCGATTACCCATATACTATTGAGTATGAGTATGAAGTACGATCAAAACAATCGCTTAACTTTCAAAACTGGCAGCCAAACCGCAACACAGGTATGGCTATTGAAAAAAGCTCGTACACGTTTATTTGTAAACCCGATTTTAATATTCGCTATAAAGAAACCAATCTACCTACAAAAGTTACTATTGGCACTGCAAACGGCTTAAAAACCTACAGTTGGTCTACAAGCAATGTTAAGGCAATTAAAGAAGAGCCATATAGCCCCAACGTTTATAATTACGCCAGCACCGTTAAAATTGCTCCCGAAAAATTCTCCTATGAAGGCATAGGCGGCTCCTTTACCAACTGGAACGAGCTTGGCAAATGGGTTTCTGATAATTTGTTAGTCAACAGGGATCAATTACCCGATGCAACCAAAGCCTATATAAAAGAACTCACCAAAGACCTAACCGACCCAAAGCAAAAGGCAAAAAAAATATACGAGTATATGCAGCAAAAAACGCATTATATAAGTATCCAGGTAGGTATTGGCGGCTACCAGCCCTTTAAAGCTGCGGATGTTGACAAACTAAACTATGGTGATTGTAAAGCGCTGGTAAATTACACACAGGCATTGCTTAAAGTTGCCGATATACCATCATACTATTGCATGGTTGAAGCAGGTGGTAATAAAACCAGTATGTTAAATGATTTTGCCAGCATGGACCAAGGTAACCACGTTATTTTATGCTTACCCTTTAAAAATGACACTACCTGGTTAGAATGTACCAGTCAGAAGATCCCGTTTGGATTCTTAAGCGATTTTACTGACGACCGCACCGTGATTGCCTGTACGCCAGAAGGTGGCAAATTATTACATACGCCCAAATACCCGGCACAGGCCAATTTGCAGCTTCGCAAAGGTAATTTTACCATCAATGAAAAAGGTGAACTATCAGGCGATATGGAAACGGTTTTTAAAGGTGTGCAGTACGACAACCGGGAATCGCTGATAAACACTTCTAAAACAGAACAGGTTAAGGAGTTAGCCAATATATATCCAATAAACAACCTGGAGGTTGAGACGATCAGTTTTAAACAAGATAAAACCAGCCAACCTGCAACTACCGAATATTTAAAACTGGCCGCGCGCGATTATGCCTCAGGCAATGTAAACAAGTTGTACTTCCAGGTAAACTCAGTAAACCATGCGGGGCATGCCCCGCGCGAGGTTAGGAACAGGCAAACTGATCTTTATATTAATGAGGGTTTTACTGACAATGATGAGATAAGCTATACCTTACCAGCCGGCTATCGGTTGGAAAAAACGCCGCTTGACATTAATATCAGCAAACCGTTTGGAAGCTACTCGGCTAAAGTGATTTTAAAAGGCGAAAAGCTGGTTTACAGTCGTAAAATGCAGCTGATAGATGGCACTTATACTAAAGAAGTATACCAGGATTTTGTAGATTTCTATCAACGGGCTATTGACGCGGATAATTATAGCGTAACGCTTGTAAAAAAATAACTAACTAAATATCCAGATCCCTAAGATTATTCCCAATACCATTATTACATAAAGTAGTATTTCGTTGCCTGCAAAGCGTTTGTACTTTGTCCAGAATGAATAATCTTGCTTAGCCATATTGATTGCAAAAATATTGAATTATATTTAGTTAACGGATAAAAAAGGAAGAAGGCAGGGAAATCGCTTTTAACTTTGCTATTAATTTGCGTCTAAACCCATCGGCAAAAGTTTCCCTTTTTTGTAATTCAGTGCTTTTTGGGTACCTTTGTAAGGTTCCACCTCCGCTTGGACCGATACCGTGCCTTTCCAGCGATAAATTCGGCAAAGAAAATGAATTTCTTTATGCTATTGCATTAATAGACAGATATTTAAGTTAAAAATACAACTGTGAAATCGTGTGATAGAATGTGATTTCGTGTAATAATCGCGTGATAGCGTGTGATTTCGTGTAATAACCGCGTGATATAGTGTGATAAAATGTAGTAAAGCTGTTTCAAACATAGCCTCAAAAGAAGCAACAACAGCCTAAGGAAAAGTTAAAAGCGATTTCCCTGAGGAAGAAGGCCTAATTTTGGACTGATATTAAAGGATCAATGATAGATCCCGCCCTTGAGAAGTATTTATAAATAGCACCATGTAAAGGTACCACAATTACACCTTTTGTTGAGCTGGCGTGTACAATATAGCCATTTTGCAGGTACACACCCACATGGCTAAATTGCTTACCATCAAAATCAAAAAATACCAGGTCGCCTTCTTTTAACTCTTCCTCATATTTGCGTTTTATAACGGCAACTTGTTGGTAAGTAATGCGTGGCAGGTTAATGCCATATACTTGCTGCTCTAATAATAAAGTAAGGCCCGAGCAGTCTACACCATCCTTATCCAACCCGCCAAATTTATAGGGAACGCCGGTCCATAGTTCGATAAAGTTATAAAGACGACCATTTTTAATTGCGTCTTTATCAACACCCATTACAGCTGCGTATTTTTCGGCAATGCTGGGTTGGGGGTTTACAATTTGCCCCGCTTCACCTTTTAGCACGGCCTTTTTGCTATGGCAAGCCGATAGCATTACAACAGCGCAAAGCAACAAGACGTAGCGGTTCAACTTCATACCATAAAAGTAATTGGAAAGGTTAAAAGAGGTGCGATGAGGTTTTAAACATATCAACACCATACCCCACGAGACGCAAAGCATTACGTCTCTACAAAGAGACTAAACTCGAAATTGAACATCCGAAATTCGAAATTACGCTACCCCTTTATCACCCGCTGGATCTCATCCAGTTTCATTAACGCCTCAACAGGTGTTAAGGTATTAACATCAAGGTTATTCAGGGTATCCCGGATCTTTACCAGTACAGGATCGTCGATACTGAACATCTGCATCTGTACCGCCTGCTTCTGCACTTTGCGGATGCTTTCTTTAATGTGTTCGCCACCAGTGCGTTCGTTCTCCAGTTTCTTTAGTATCTCATTAGCGCGGCTCAATACCTTTTGCGGCATACCGGCCAGTTTAGCTACGTGGATCCCGAAGCTATGCTCGCTACCGCCTGGTACCAGTTTACGCAGGAAGATGATCTGGTGGCCAATCTCCTTAACCGTTACGTTATAGTTCTTTATCCGGTTAAAGCTATTGCTTAACTCGTTCAGCTCGTGGTAGTGGGTAGCGAATAATGTTTTGGCTTTCGCCGATGGGTGGTTATGCAAATATTCGGCAATGGACCAGGCTATTGAGATCCCATCATAAGTTGAGGTTCCCCGTCCTATCTCATCCAATAATATCAAACTACGGTCAGATACATTATTCAGGATGCTGGCAGTCTCATTCATCTCCACCATAAAGGTCGATTCGCCTGATGATAGATTGTCCGATGCTCCTACCCTCGTAAAGATCTTATCAACCAAACCTAATGATGCTGACTTAGCCGGCACGAAACAACCCATTTGCGCCATTAGCACTATCAAACCGGTTTGCCTTAACAAAGCCGATTTACCCGCCATGTTTGGCCCGGTAATGATAATGATCTGCTGTGTTTCAGAATCAAGGAATACATCATTGGTAATGTACTCCTCGCCCTGCGGTAACGTCTTTTCGATAACCGGGTGGCGACCGCCTTTGATATCTATCACCTTACTATCGTTCATCTCGGGCTTAACGTAGTAGTTTTTGATAGCCATGGTGGCAAAGTTTAACAGCACATCAAGCCTTGCAATTAACTGCGCATTTAGCTGGATAGGTTTAATGTATTCGGCCAGTGCATATAGCAGGTCGTTATATAGCTTGGTTTCAAGCGCGAGGATCTTCTCTTCGGCACCTAATATCTGTTCTTCGTATTCCTTTAGTTCGGGGGTGATGTAGCGTTCGGCGTTTACCAGCGTTTGCTTGCGGATCCAATCGGCAGGCACCCTTTCTTTGTGGGTATGCGTTACTTCGAGATAGTAGCCAAATACATTATTGAATGATACTTTAAGTGATGGTATACCTGTACTTTCGGCTTCGCGCTTTTGAATCTCTAACAAGTAACCCTTGCCGCCAAAAGCTATCTTACGTAATCTATCCAACTCCTCGTTGATCCCATCATTCATCACCGAACCTTTTACCAGCATAACCGGTGGCTCGGGGTGTAGTTCCTTAGCTATCTTGTCACTAATGAGTGCACATGGGTTAAGCTGCTCGCCTATTGCTTTTAATGGCAGGCTGATGGATTGCTCGCAAAGCTTCTTGATCGTCTCTATCGCCAACAATGCCTTCTTTAGCTGGCAAACCTCGCGCGGGTTGGCTTTTTGCAGGCCTATCTTTGATATCAGTCGTTCCAGGTCGCCTATCTGGCGGATGTGTTGTTGCAGTTCTTCGCGCAGGTCCTCTTCGCCTATCAGGTATTCAACTACGCCAAGGCGGTCGTTAATTGGTTTAAGCTCTTTAAGCGGCATCACTATCCAGCGGCGCAACAGCCTTGCGCCCATTGGCGAGCAGGTATGGTCAAGTACTTCAACCAACGTGCGTGCGTTCTCGTTAGCCGAGCCTATCAGCTCCAGGTTACGTATGCTAAACCTGTCCAACCATAAGTACCTGTCTTCTTCAATACGGCCTATGGCCGAGATATGCTGCAGGTTACGGTGCTCGGTTTCATTCAGGTAATGCAACGCCACACCCGCGGCCACAATACCAAGGTTTAGCTTATCTATACCAAAGCCTTTTAACGATTTGACACCGAAGTGCTTCAACAGCGTTTCGTGCGCGTAATCGCCGCTATAGGGCCATTCATCAAGGGTATAAGTGTAGTATCTGTCGCTGTAGTATTCTTTAAAGTCGGCCTGGCGGCTTTTTTGGTAGATAACCTCGCTTGGATTAAAGCCCTGCAATAGCTTATCAATGTAATCGCTGTTACCTTGCGCGGCCCAGAACTCGCCTGTCGAGATATCTATCAGTGCAATGCCGATGCTGTTCTTCTCGAAATACAACGATGCCAGGTAGTTGTTGCTTTTTTGGTTAAGGATACCATCATTAATAGCCACACCCGGTGTCACCAGTTCGGTAACGCCACGCTTTACGATTGTTTTGGTGGTCTTTGGGTCCTCCAACTGGTCGCAAATGGCGACACGCTGACCGGCACGCACCAGCTTTGGGAGGTAAGTATCCAGCGAGTGGTGCGGGAAACCCGCCAACTCTATAAACGTAGCGGCACCATTACCTCGGCGGGTAAGGGTAATGCCTAATATACCAGCGGCCTTGATGGCATCTTCGCCAAAGGTTTCGTAAAAGTCGCCTACGCGAAACAGCAGCAAAGCACCGGGGTACTTTGTTTTAATTGCATTATACTGCTGCATTAAGGGCGTTTCCTTAGTTGCGTCTTTAGCCAAGCGGTTTATTCGTTTTTAAGTGATTGGTAAAGTTAATGCAATGATCGGGCTTTATGCGGATTGTTGAAAATTCGCAAAAATGTGGATAGCATATTTGCGCTGTTTCACGCGAGTGTGACACAGATGAAACAGTTGACACAAAATTTTGGTTTAAGTAATTGACATTTAGGTCAATGCAAAAAATGCATGAAACAAAATGAAACACTATATCGGACTCAACTATTTAACAAGGAACATTTTGTAAAAAATTTAATTGTTTAAACATTTTTATTTTCTGGAAGTTGCTGTTGGCGTTATCACAAACAAGTAACGATATTTACCATATGAAAATAGCTACCTACAATGTTAATGGCGTTAATGGCCGACTACCGGTATTACTGCGCTGGCTGGAAGAAACGCAGCCCGATGTAGTTTGCCTGCAGGAACTGAAAGCGCCGCAAGAAAAATTCCCCGAACAAGCAATTACCGATGCGGGTTACAACGCTATATGGCACGGGCAAAAAAGCTGGAACGGGGTAGCTATATTGGCCAAAGGCGAGATCCAGGAACTTAAACGCGGCCTGCCTGGCGACCCGGAGGACTTGCACAGCCGTTATATTGAAGCATTTGTAAACGGTGTAGTAATAGGCTGCCTTTATTTACCAAATGGCAACCCGGCACCGGGGCCGAAGTTTGACTATAAGCTGCAATGGTTCGAGCGGTTTATAAGCCATGCCGCAGGTTTACTGGCACGCGGCATCCCGGTAGTTTTAACGGGAGATTACAACGTTATGCCAACCGAGCAGGATGTTTACAAACCGGAGCGCTGGCTGGACGATGCGCTATTTCGACCTGAAACACGTGAGGCTTTTCACCGACTAATTGCACAAGGCTGGACGGATGCTTTACGCA
>JACMRC010000513.1 GCA_014376655.1 Mucilaginibacter sp.
GCAGCACAAAAATCGCTCAAAATAAAAGTGAAGGAATATTCATAGTTAATAGTTAATGGTTAATAGTTTATGGCGCTTTGCAGATGGCTATTTACTGTAAACCATCAACTATACGCTAAAACTACATCGGCATCCGTGCCAGGGGAGCTATCTCCTGCCCGGCAAATTCGCCTTTTAAATATTTATAATAACCGGCAATAGCAATCATGGCCGCGTTATCGGTACAGTATTCAAATTTTGGTATAAAAACATTCCAGCCGTTATCAGCACCCATTTTGGTGAGGCTTTCGCGCAGGCCGGTATTGGCAGATACCCCGCCTGCTAAGGCAATATCTTTAATGCTATATTCTATTGCAGCGCGTTTCAATTTATTCAGCAGGATAGTAGCAATACGTTTTTCTACCGATGCGCAGATATCATTCAGGTTCTCCTGTATAAAATTTGGGTTAGTCGCCACATTATCCCTTATGAAATATAGGATAGCCGTTTTAACCCCGCTAAAGCTAAAATTAAACCCCGGGATCTGCGGCTCGGGGAATTTATAAGCATCGGGGTTGCCGGTACGCGCGTGTTTATCTATCAGGGGGCCGCCGGGGTATGGCAAGCCGAGTATCTTGCTGGTTTTATCCATCGCTTCGCCAGCGGCATCATCAAGGGTTTGGCCAATCACTTCCATATCAAAATAGTCTTTAACTAAAACTATTTGTGTATGCCCGCCGGATACGGTAAGGCAAAGGAATGGGAATGACGGCTTTTTCTCGGCTATAAAATGCGCCAGGATATGCGCCTGCATGTGGTTAATATCAATCAGCGGCAGGTTCTTGGCAAGCGCAAATGCCTTGGCAAAAGAAACACCCACTAAAAGTGAGCCTAAAAGGCCCGGTCCGCGCGTAAAAGCTACTGCATCAATATCATTTTTGCTTACTTTTGCGTTTAATAATGCTTGTTGCACAGCAGGAACAATATTTTGCTGATGAACCCTTGAGGCAAGCTCAGGGACAACGCCTCCGTAAAGTTCATGAATGGTTTGATTAGCAATAACATTGCTCAGGATTCGTCCATCTACACAAACAGATGCAGAGGTTTCATCACAAGAAGATTCGATAGCTAATATTACAGGCACGATTGTTAAATTATTGATTTTTGAGTTGATGAATTATTGACTAAGCTTCAAACTATTACGCCATAAAAACGTATAGCGATAGGGATTATTTTGATTCAAGACCTCCAACCATTACTAAAGGACAAAGTTATTAAAAAAGTACTCAAAATAGCGTTAAGCATTGTATTGATAATTTTGTTGCTGATAAGCATTACGTTATTGCTTTTTCAGTACAAGCCGGTACAAACATGGGCTGCAAAAAAAGCCACCGCTTACCTGTCTAAAGAACTTCATACCACTATTAATATTAAAAGCCTTTACATTAAGCCATTCTCATCGGTTGTTTTAGAAGGATTATATATACTGGATAAACAGCAGGACACCTTATTAAATACACCCAAACTATCCGTAGAACTTAGCGGGTTCTCCATCTTTAACAGTATCAAGCAAAAGAAAATCAATTTTGCATCAATCCAACTGGATAACGGCACCTTCTATCTTAAAAAATTAAAGGACAGCACCACCAATCTTAAATTTGTGCTGGATTACTTTAACTCGGGCGACACCACAAAAACCAAAAGCAAACCGTGGACGCTTACCTTTGAGAAGATCGCCGTTAACAATTTCCATTTTAAGTACAAGAACAGCCTGCGGAACGAACTGGTAAAAGGGGTAAATTTCAATGATATTGACGTTCGCAACTTCAGTACCGTTATCCGCAATATGGACTTGCAGAACCACTTGTTTAAAGCACGTGTTGGCGGTTTGACCCTGAAAGAAAAGAGCGGGTTCTTTGTCAAAAATTTCAACTCCAATGCTACCATTGATAC
>JACMRC010000514.1 GCA_014376655.1 Mucilaginibacter sp.
GTAGCTGAAAAAGGGCAATTCCATTCTATTGGCACGCTAAAAGCCAACATGGAAAAATTGAAAGTAAAATACGCTAAAAAATCCTGTTAAACACCACCAGCATCACATACTGCAATATCAATACCCCATCCAAATAAAAAAAGTAGTAATACTCGTTACGTTTCCATTTTGATTTGAATATGAGCCAGCCGGCCAGTATTGCGGTTAGCGTCAAGGCGAAGAAATCGGCATTGAAACCGTTGTTACGGTATAAAAATAACAACACAATGTATCCTGCCAATAAAACCTGGCAAAACAGGTAGGCCCGTTTTTCGCCTATTACAACGGGTACGGTTTTAAGGCCCGATTCGCGGTCCTCAAACAGGTCCCTGATGTCAAACGGAACAGTTAATGCCGCAATGAATAAAAATCGCTTAGCCAGTAGGATAGTAGTGTCGCGCAGCGAAATATTGGTTAGGTGCATGTCCTGCGCTTCCAACACCGGCAACAAAACGCTGCTCATGGTCCACACCAGGGTTATTAAAAATTGTTTAAGCCCCGGTATGTTGCGTAATCCAAATTTTTGATCGCCGAGTGAAAAAAGTGGTAAACTATATGCGATAGAAATTACTGACAGGAAAATCAGCAGCAGCCTTGATTCAGTAGATACCAAAAAGAACAACGGAATTAATGATAGTACAGCTACAATGGTAACCGTAACCATTAACCTATGATGCGCAAAAAACCAGCGTACGCGTTTGTTTTCAGATTTTTCGGGATTTTTAGGCTTAGTTAATAAAATTGAAAAGTTGTAAATAGCTACTGTTGATGTAAACAATAAGGCAGATATAGTGCATAAAGGCTTTGAGCCTATCAGGTAAAAAGTAACCAGTCCCTGTGCTACAGCGCATAAGGCCATAAACACATTGCTGAACAATAAAAAATCAAAAACGGGTTGTAATAGTTTTTTCATTGATGATGAGCTGCCCACCCCTAACTGTTAAGCTTTTTGTAGTAAAGGATCATGGGCAGATCGTAGTGTAAATATCGTAATCTCCGGCAATATTCCAACCCTGCCCGGGAACCCTAAAAAGCCATATCCCACATTTACATATAACTGCTGGTTGCCTTCGTGATAAAGGCCGGCCCATTCTTTATACACATACTCCACCGGGCTCCACTGAAAATGCTCTGCACGAACACCAAACTGCATGCCATGGGTATGGCCGGCAAACATGACATCTATCTGCGGATAATGCAGCAATATCTGTGCCCGCCAATGCGATGGATCATGCGATAATAATAGTCTTACCGGCAATTCTTCGGTGCCCTTTAGGGTAGGCTCCATTTTGCCATATTTAGGGAAACGGGTTAGTTCGCCCCAGTTCTCGCAACCCAAAATACCTATTTCTTCGTTACCTACTTTAAGTCGGCGGTTCTCATTAAGTAACAGGTCCCAGCCCATATTTTTGTGGGTGGTTACCAGGTCGGCAAGGTTTTTTTGTTTGGCCTGCGGCGATTTCCAGTCGTGGTAATAATCACCATAGTCATGATTGCCTAAAATTGAAAATACGCCCAGCGGCGCTTTTACTTTGCTAAAAACATCCTGGTAACCGTAAACTTCGTCGGTACGTTTATTAACTAAATCGCCGGTGAAAAATATAAGATCGGGCTTTTGGCCCAGCAGCATTTCAACTCCACCCACCACAGCTTTCTTATTGTAAAAACTGCCCGAGTGGATATCGGAGATCTGCCCTATGGTTAAACCATCAAACGCTTTTGGCAGGTTGGGTAGGTATAGATCCTGCCTGCGTATATGATAATCATAAGCGCCGGCAAATATGCCGTAACCAATCCCTGCCAACGGCACAACACCGGTAATTAACCCGGCCTTCATTAAAAATTCTGAACGGGGGATGATGTCTTTTTTAGCTTCTACTACCGGGGCAGGCTTCCTTTTTAATTTAACAATTAGCCGCCTTATATCGTCTATCAATACAAAAGGTAAAAAGGTAACCTTAACAATCATCAGCACAAAAAACAACATTAAAAAACCTGCGCGTACACCAACGGGCAGGTTTAAATATATGCTGCAAATAGTACCAGTTATTATTACCAGCGAGAATATGGTATAGCCAATTTTAAAAAGACGGTGAGTTGCAAACCGTTTCTTTTTAAAAGCTGCAACAAAACCACCTAATAAATATTGGTCAAATAATGTAAGGCCAACGCCTAATAGTATGATAGTAAATAACTGATTTTGCATTATCGTTTAGTAACGATCATCATCTATGTCCAGATCGTCGTCATCGGGCTGCAAATTAAACAAACTGTTAAA
>JACMRC010000062.1 GCA_014376655.1 Mucilaginibacter sp.
GAGGTAAAAATATCAGCAAACTTACGGTTGGCGGAAAGCCCCTTAAAGGATGGTTTATTAACTATGATGATATGAGTAAAGGTAAAGCGCTGGATATTTATACAAAATAATAGTACGAGTTTACTCATTAAGCTAACTAAAGTAAAAGCCTCAAATTGAAAGATTTGAGGCTTTTACTTTTACCCAATATTTATAACTTAGCGTAAACAACCATACAATGAGCGTTATAAACCTAACGGCCTATTTTGAGACCATAAAAAAGAAAACAGGTAAAACTTTGGCAGACTTCAAAACGCAAGCGGAGCAGAAAGGCTTAATGGCCGATGGCGTACTTAAGCCAACCGTAAAAGCAACCGAAGTTTTTAATTGGCTTAAGGACGAATATGGGTTGGGCCGCGGCCACGGCATGGCTATTTATCATAGTTTAAGGGACGGGTTAGAATATTAGTGCTACCATCTAAATAGTAAAATATAATTTATGCACTGATATTGACATTCGCAAAAGTATGCTGCTTAACTGTCGGCGGTTGGACTTATACAAAAATACAAAAAATACCAAGGAAATAAAATTGCTTATGCGATTTCCCTGAAGATAACTTACCGGCGTGAGCAATGCTCCAAAAAAATCGCTAAGTTAGCACACCTAAAATTTAAACTACAAAATACCCTGCCCCTGCATGAATATTCTATTTGTTCGCGTTATTTCTATTTTTCTTTTTATCATTTCCTCAAATACCATTTTTGCCCAATCAGATTTAATAAAAGATGCCGGTTACCTGGCCATACAAAAGATACAAATAGATTCAGTACGAACGGAGCGATTGATTGTGTACCTCGGTAAATCTATTACTGAAAAATCAGTAACCGCAAATCAAATCAGTAAAGTTCTGTTTCATTCTGCCCGTAAAAATGGTGATAGCTTAATGGTTGGAAAATTATATGCTACCTCGGGTTTTGCTTATTTATCCCTCGGTCAATTTGATCAGGCATATTTTTATTATTCTGCCGCGATACCTCTGATACAGAAATATGGAAAGCCGGAGCAGCTTATAAAAACTCACGAAGATATTTCCTGGATACAAATACAACTTACCGACTACAAAAGAGCTGAATCTTCACTCTCGTCGGCGTTAGCGCTTGGCAACCGTTACCAGTTAAATGATAAGCTGGGCGAAGTTTATGACCATTATGGTGTATTAAGTTATACCCAGCAAAAATTCGAACAGTCCATTGCCTATTATCGCACTGCATTGCACTACAATAGAAGATATGGTACAAAGCTTAGCCAGGTTAATGATTTGAACAATATCGCGATAAGCCAGCAAAAGTTAGGGTCTTTTCCGGAGGCCTTAAAAACGTTATTGCGCGCTAAGGCGCTATCCGATTCCTTAAATAACAACTACTTCAAACAAGCTATTTTACAAAACATAAGTGAAGTAGCATACAACAGCCATGATTATAAAACGGCCCAAACGTATATATTACAAGCAATGGAAAGTTCCAAAACAAACGGAGATATTGTTTTGCAACCCGGTTTAATAAGATTACTC
Organism: Mucilaginibacter sp.; assembly: GCA_014376655.1. Taxonomy (GTDB): domain Bacteria; phylum Bacteroidota; class Bacteroidia; order Sphingobacteriales; family Sphingobacteriaceae; genus Mucilaginibacter. The sequence continues at coordinate 1,551 of JACMRC010000062.1, forward strand.
AAAAATACACATGATAAAGTAGGCGACTATAAAACTGCGCTAATGTATGCCGACTCACTTGCAGAGATCTATGGACGAATGTATGCGAAAGAAAAAATAGACGCTACCAGCGAAATGGAAATTAAATACCAAACAGCTTTAAAGGATGATAAGTTGGCAGAGCAAGCCCTTTTGGCGGCGAAGCAGGAACAGGAGATGGCAGCAAAACAACATCAGTTAGCGTTAAATAACAAAGAAAATGAGATAAAAAGGCTTGCATTATTACGCAAGCAAGGTCAGCTTCAAAATGAAAATATACGACAAGCGGCATTAAGCGAAAAAAAGGAACTTTTATTTCAAATTAACAGTCAAAAGAATAGTAAGAGAATAGCGTTTCAGCAGAAGGTTATCAGTTCGGGCGAGACCTTTAAAGGCGTACTGACCATGACCTTAGGTTTTATTGTTTTGATAACAATTATATTGTTTTACAATTATAATAAAAGTAAAAAACTGAACGGTATCATCTTAGCGCAAAAGACCGATTTGGAAGTTACCGGCCAGGTTAAAGATATGTTATTCAGTGCAGTTAGTCATGATATGCGTTCGCCTATTAATACACTCATCGCATTTACACAATTATTAGATTTTGGCGATGTAACGGCACATAGTATGCAGATGTATGCGTTTGAACTTAAAAAAACGCTCGGTCACACATCCGCATTAATGGAAAACCTATTAAATTGGTCGTTAAGCCAGATGAAAGGGTTTAAGCTACAAATTCAGCTGATTGATGTGTCTGTTAAGGTTAACAACGCTATTGACATTTTAACAGAACAGGCCATGCAAAAAGGAATAACTATCCAGAATGCTGTTCCGTCGGGTACGTTGATTATGGCTGACAGCAATATGCTGCAACTGGTGCTTAGAAACCTGTTAAGTAATGCGATAAAATTTACCAATGATAAGGGGATGGTGATAATAAGTGCGAAAAATAACGGGGCAGATGTTACGATATCCGTGCGTGATAATGGTATAGGTATGCCAGAAAAAAACGTAAACGAGTTTAATGCGGAAAACTACATCCGGTTTTCAGACAGTTCGCCGGGTACAAATAACGAGAAGGGAACGGGGCTTGGATTGATGTTATGCAAAAATTTCACCGCTTTAATGAATGGCAAACTACAAGTTGAAAGCAAAATTGGCCATGGAAGTTTATTTTCATTAACTCTTCCTAACACAGTTTAAGGGGCTCAGTCTGCGGAGCGGGCCAACATCGTGTGGCTCACTATCAAATCATACACATCTTGCCTTGCCACAGCACTTATTGGGATAACCTGGCTATTTGATAACTTAACCTCGTTTGATCCGATGGTGATTATATGGTTAAGGTTTACAATGTATTGCTTGTGTATGCGTTTAAAAATGCCCCCAGGTAAATGTTTTTCCATTTTTTTAAGATTTACGAGCGTAACATGTTTACCGGCTGCGGTAAATACAGTTGAGTAATCGCCTAAACTTTCAATGTAAAAGACATCATCATAGCTTATTCTTGTTAACGCATTGTTTTCTTTGATGAAAAAGTATTTCGCTTGTATGCTTTTATCAACCTGAAACAGTTCTTCGCTGTTATCTATTTTATCGTTGAACGCCTTTTTCAATTCCAAATATTCTACAGCCTTATTTACCGCCTTGTAAAACCGCTCGAATGTTAAAGGTTTAACAATAAAATCTATAACGTCAAGATTGAACCCTTCAATGGCATATTCAACGTGCGATGTGATGAAAATTATCACCGGAGGATGCTTTAAGCTCCTAACCAGGCTCAATCCCGAAAGGTTCGGCATATCAATATCAGAAAATAAAACATCTATCTGTTCGGTCGCCAAAACCTTAGCGGCCTCAAATCCGTCATCGCAAACAGCAACAAGGTGTAGGCTGTCTATTTTACTCAGGTATTTGACAATAAGATCCCGGTCAATCAGGTTGTCGTCTGCAACGAGACATCGATAGCGCATAGTTTGTAATAAGGAAAGTAAAGGTAAAAAAATAAACTAAAACGATTGATATTAATTATAAACCAACAGGGAAATCGCTTTTAACTTTACCTTTGGGTTGTTGTTACTTCTCTTCGGGCTACGTGTGAAACCGCTTTACCACATTTTATCACACCATATCACGCGATTATTACACGAAATCACGCAATATCACGCGGTTATCGCACTATATCACGCGGTTATTACACAATTTCACAGTGTAATATTTAACTTAAATAGCTGTATATTAACACAATAACCTAAAGAAATACGTTTATGTAATGAATTTGTCTCCGGAAAAAGTATGGTACCGGGCCAAGCTGAAGTGAGCCATACAAAAGTACCAAATAAAACACTAAATAACAAAAAATGGCAGCTTTGAACGATGGGTTTAGACGATTTCCCCTGTATAAACCAACTGCTTTTTTCGATTAAAGTAAATATTAAATCTGTTTTCTTATTGTAGTCGTCAACGAAAACTATTTTTTGAGGTCTTGGATTTCAAAACCCAATTTTCAGGTCATCGACGATTATTACGGGCATGTCTACTGTAAGCGGCCTCTCATCGATTAGTTAAAAATAAGTGAAACTTTTACTGAATTTTTATAAGCTAATATACTAACTGTATGCACTGCTGATTGAATATAAGTACATACAGCATTTTAATGTTCTGAACCCCACAATTTAAATTAAAAAAAATGAAAAAAACCTCCGCAAATTCAATGGTAACAAAGAAGCTAATGCTGCTTGTCAGTGTTATCTTATTTTGTTTTACCACAGCGAGCTGGGCCCAAACGGCTCCGCTACCCACTGACAATCCAATTAAAGTAGCTGCACCTCATTTGCCTTTAATGGTTAGGCATAGTGGGACCGGCAAAGTATTTTATGGCGATGCTTATAACTACAAAGCCGAAAATGCAACTGTAATGAAGCAATGGATGACTGACTATTCTGCAGAGGTTTCAACTTATAAAGCAGCTATTGATAAGTATTTAAAGGAAACTGATGTAACCCTTTTGGCCGATGATAAAAAAGGAGTTTACTACGATCTGAAGAACCAGTGGGCTATGATTAGCCAATTATAGATCGATTCATCAATATTAATGTAAAAAATAAACATGAAAAATTTTTCCTTATTAATTAAGCTGTTGTTTACGCTCTTTTTGGGCATATTCATTAGCGGAAGTGTTATCGCACAAACGTGTACGACCCCTGTATTTACATCAATAGGAAACTCCGGGCCGGTTTGCCAGGGTGGAACATTGTCATTAAACGCGGCCGGAACCGTTGGCGGTGTTTCCTCCGGTTTTATCCGTATGGCGGGTATTGGCGCTAATCAGGGCGACCGGTCATTCGATCAGGTATTCTCTTCAGGAGATCGTGCCGGATCAATAGCACGTATTACCAACGCTCAATTTGATGCCGTTTTTGCCGGCCTAACAACCGATGCAGCCAGAGCAGCAGCAATTAAAGCTAAATATGATGTGTTAATGTTTACCTGGGCATCTCCAACTGATGTGGGTTTAACATGGAGCCTGGTTACTGCCTATTTAAGTACCGGCGGTAGTATATTTCTTGATGGCGATTACGCCAATGTGCTAAGATTAAATGATGGTACACCAAATAGCATTGTTGGCGTTAGCGCTGGTACAACAGCTGGTTGTAATTACACGCTTGTTAACCCTGCGCCATTTCCAGCACTTGTTGCCAATGGCGTAAACGGCTGTTTTGCCAATGACCACTTGTATGTATCAAGTTTTCCTACATGGATGAAAGCCTATATCACCGCAGCCGGCAGAAATCTTGCCGTAGCCGGCATTTATCCTGGTGGTAACCAGGGACGATTAATAGTTCAGGGTCCAGATCAGGATTACCACGCTGACCGGACCGGTAGCGGAACTGCGCTGAACCAATATAAAATGATTTTGAACCAAATTGATTTCCTAAAGGCAAATCAATCCGGCATTACATGGACAGGACCTAATGGCTTTACTTCAAACGATGCTAACCCATTTATTACTAACGTAACAGCTGCAAATGCGGGTGTTTATACTGCTACACTTACCAATATCACAGGTGGAGGCTGTTTTGTGACTGCAACAACAACAGTTGAAGTAACTTCAACAATACCTACAATTACAGCATCGGGTTCTACAAATCTTTGTACAGGTGGCTCTGTTACCTTAACTTCAAGTTCTGGTTCAACCTACCACTGGAGCAATGGTGCAACTACAAAAAGTATTACGGTTAATACTGCCGGAAACTACACAGTAACGGTAACCAATACTGGCGGCTGTTCCGGAGTTTCGGCAGCAACAGCAGTTACGGTTAATCCGTTACCTGTGGCATCCATTACTGCCGATGGACCAACAACATTTTGTCCTTCAGGTTCTGTAACCTTAACCACCAGCCCTGCGGCTTCATATTTATGGACCACAGGTGATAGTACAAGGTCGATAACTGTTCATACAGCAGGAAACTATCAGGTAACTGTGAAAAACTTAAGCGGCTGTTCAGCCACATCGAGTGCAACGTCGGTAACTGTTCAGGATACGCAAAACCCTGTATTTACATCAACACAGGCTAACGCTATTGTTACTTTAGACGCAATTTCGGGAACTGCAGTACTTGGCGACTACGTAACAGGTGTAACAGCCACTGATGATTGCTCTATTTCAACTATTACTCAATTCCCGTTAGCGGGAACACCGTTGGTTGTGAATGAACCTTTAACAGTTACCTTAACTATTACAGATCCGACAGGAAATAGTTCGACCCAAAGCTTTACGGTAACAGCTGCCGACAAAACTGCGCCGGTTGTACCTGTATTGGCTGATATCAGTGCCGAATGTTCGACATTAGCTACTGCGCCGACCGCGACAGATAATTTAGCAGGCAACGTAGTCGGAACAACAACAGATCCTTTGTCATATTCAGTTCAAGGATCTTATGTAATCCATTGGAGCTTTGATGACGGAAACGGCAATGTTTCTACCGCAACACAAAATGTGATCATTAAGGATGTAACAGCACCAATATTACCGGTATTAGCAGATGTGACCGGCGAATGCTCTGCCACAGCGATTGTGCCTACGGCACTTGACAATTGCGCAGGTTTAGTTACAGGTGTAACTTCAGACGCACTATCATATACAACGCAAGGCATACATGCTATTCGTTGGAAATTTGATGACGGAAATGGTAATGTATCACTTGTAACACAAAATGTAGTCATCAAGGATATAACCGCACCAATATTGCCTGTATTAGCAGATGTGACCGGCGAATGCTCTGCCACAGCGATTGTGCCTACGGCACTTGACAATTGCGCAGGTTTAGTTACAGGTGTAAC
>JACMRC010000515.1 GCA_014376655.1 Mucilaginibacter sp.
ACAGCTGCTCCGGCAAACCCGGCCAAACTCCAGATCCCATGAAAATTAGCCATGATAGATTTATCGTACAAAGCCTGTACAGCCACCGCCTGTGCGTTGGTAGATATATTGAATAAGTTGCGCGATACGCCAAAGCAAAACAGCGCCAATACCAATTGCCATACATTAACTGCAAAACCTATACAGGCCAGCACCACGCAAAAAAATAATCCGCCAAAAAACATAATACGGCGGCTGCTAAACTTACTTAATAACTGCCCTGTTACGGGTAGTGTTAGCAGTAAACCAATAGGCATGGCAAATAAAATACCGCCTAATTGGGCTTCGTTTAAATGTAGCTGATGTTGTATGGTTGGTATGCGCGATGCCCATGATGCATACCCAAATCCCGACAGGAAAAAGAAAACGGCATTAGCAATGCGGAGCTGTTTAGGTGTGCGGACTGAAGTTGTTTTTGTTGCAAGCATTAAGCTGCAAATTTAAGCAGAAAAGCGCTTTAACGGTTATTATATTTTTACGGCACCGGCTTTTTTAAATACCAAACACTAAGGCCATATAAACAAATTAATCCCAGCAAAAACCCGGCTATTACATCGGTAAACCAATGCGCGCCCAGGTAAACACGCGAGTATGGAATAGAAAATATCAACAATAAACATATAGCAGACACCGGGAACTTTATGAACTTAGGGATGGTTTTAACCTCGTACATCAGCAATGTTAAAAAACCAAAAAACACAACGTAAAAAAGTACATGCCCGCTTGGGAAACTTTTCTCGGTAGTTTTTACCAATATCTTAACAATGTTATCTGTAGGCCGGGGCCTGTTCACCAGTATTTTAATACCTAAACTAACCAGGGAGCATAAAGAAGTAAGGGCCAGAAAAAATGCTTCTCTTTTATGTTTAAATATAAGGAATAATAAAGCGCTGCCTGCAACCATAATGGGTGCGTTGGGCATATAACCAAACGTGCTGATGGTTTTCATCAGGGTATCTAAAAGCGGGTTGGAGTGTTCCTGCACTTCCTGCGAAAACTCCCGGTCTATAAACGACGAAGGGAACAATAAAACAAATGCTGTAAGCACCACAAAGCCAATAGTAATGGCCCCGAGTACCCACAGCATTATTCGTTTTCTTTTAATGGTTGTCAATTATACTTTAGTCTTTTTTTATAAAGTTACCTTTTTCGTCGAAAATAAGGTCGCCGCCTTTTATTTCGGCTTCGTACATAGTTTTCCCGGCTGCATCGGTAACCTTACCGGCCTCTTTAATTTTTGTGCCTTTGTAGTTTTTAGCAACATAAGGCGCAATTGATGCCGGTAACGAACTTATCGGGATAGCATTTACTATTTCGATAAAAACACCTGCCGGTGTAAACATAGCCGAGTTATCCTCGCCCGATTTGCCACCCCAGTTGGCTTCGTAGTTGCCTTTTTCTTTTTCCCAGCTAACTTTGGTTGCTTTAGGGAATTTACTCATTAATTCCGATTTAACCGTTTTTGGCACGGCTGATGATTTGATGTCCTGCGCTTTTAGGCTGCCGGCTGCAATAAGGGCTATGCCCATTAAAAACATTTTCTTCATGATCTTGATTTTTTAGTGAAGTTAGCTGCCAATTCTGTAGTAAACTTGTGAACTTTTTGTAGACAAACTGATAAAGTAAGATAACTATTAATTTTCAGGCAATGTTTGCTGCGGGCCGTTGTTACCGTCGTCTTTTTCTTTTTTAAACGCCAGCTTGCCAAATTTATAGCTCAGACTGATACCGAACGAGCGGTAAGGCACCTGCCTTACATTAACCTGGTTAAAGTTAGCACCAAATGATGTGCCGGTTTGCGTAACATACTGGCTAAACGGATTGGCGGCAGTTATACCAACACTTGCCATTTTATTAAAGAACTGTTTACGCACTGCGATATTATAAAAGCCAAAAGCCGGGCGTGTGCCTTGCAGGTTTTTTTGTTTAGATTGATAGTTACCAAACACCTCGCCTATAAGGTCATGGCCAAATTCGTAAGTAGCATTTAAGTTTACGCGATAGGCAAAGCCGGTAACTGTAGGGCTGCCCGGGTTGCTGTTGCTGCGGCTGCCTGCTTGTATATTGCTGCGTAAATTAAAGCTATTGGTAATGGGCACCGACCCAAAAATGTTTATGCCCACCTGTGTTTGCGAGCCTATGTTTGCGCGTTGGTTTAAAGTTACATCGCTATAATTGGTACCGTTAATATTTATTACGGGGTAAAAAGTAGAATAGGTTTGGTTATCGTCGGTATTATACCTGTAAACGCCGGCTACGTATATGTTTCCGCCCTTTTCAAAACTCTTGCTATACCCCAATTCATAATTATGCCCTTTCTCGGGCTTTAGGTTGGGGTTGCCGGTACTGATGTTATGCGGATCGCTAATATTATAAAACGGATTTAGGTCGCCATAGTCGGGGCGCTCTATACGGTAGCTATAGCTTAGTTTTATAGATTGCTTTTTGCCTATGTTGTGCATAAACACCAGCGCTGGTGCGAATATGTTATAGCTTGGTACGCTGGCACCGGCAAAATCAACAGTGGTTATAGTACGCTCATACCTAATCCCTGTTTTTACCTGCAAAAAATGATCAAATACCTCGCCCGATACCGACAGGTACCCCGCATATATTTTACGGTGATAATCAAATCCATAGGTTTGATTTGGGTTGATGATATAATTGCCGTTATGCAGTAAGGTATCGGTTAACGTATTGCTATTGATAGTTTCAATTACATTCTTCACCCCGGTTTCAATAGTGATGTCTTCAGTTACCGGGTGCGTGTAATCTGCAGAAATATTGATCTCGCTTTCCTTGCCTGCGTTATTGCTTCTTAAGCCGGAAGAGAAAATGTTGCCCGTTAAATAATCCTGCTGTTGAAACGCGTCAACGCTATTATGGCCAAAACTTGAATTGTATTGAATACTCAGTTCCTGCCCTTCTTTTTTAAATGTCTTTTTATATTCCAGGCTCATATCAACCGCGTGGTTATGCGAGTTACTGTTTGAAGTACGCAAATTAATCAGCTGAGATACCAGGTTGTTTGACACATATCTACCCTGTGTTTGATTAGTTAAACCGTTGTTGAGGTTGTTTGATTGGTCATAACTTATGGCTGCCGTTAACTCATCGTGCTTGGTAATGGACCAATTAAGGTTAAACCCGGTTTGGAAGCCGCTGCGTTTAAAACCGGTGCTACCATCCTGTAATAATTGGGTCAGCGTGTCGCGGGTATTATTATAAGCTGTACGTTGTGTACTGCTTTTGCCTAATGTATTTAATTGCTCATTACCGCTAAAAAAAGCGCTTACGCCAAAATTACCGCTGCGAGCATTCAGGTTAACCGAACCATTATTTAACCGTGTACCTGCCGAGGCGTTAATGCTGCCATTAAAGCCTTGTACTTTATTATCTTTTAATACAATATTAATGATACCACCGGTTCCGGCTGCGTCATACTTAGCACCAGGGATGGTAATTACCTCGATATTTTTGATCTGGCTTGCAGGGATAGACTGCAACGCATCAGACAAGCTGGCACCGAATATGCTTGATGGCTTACCGTTTATAAGGAAGCGTATGCTGGCGCTTCCTTGTAACTCTACATTGCCATCAATATCAACAGTAACCATGGGCACTTTTTTCAACACGTCTAACGCTACACCACCTTGCGATGTAAGGTCGTTTTGAGCGTTATAAACCATCTTGTCTATCTTATTTTCAACTACCGGTGCCTTGCCTACAATGGTTACCGTTTGTAACTGGTTGTTAACGGGCGAAAGCACAATTGAATTTAATATAATTGATCTGTTGGTGTTACTTAGGCTAACATTACCTATGGTCTTTGCTTTGTA
>JACMRC010000516.1 GCA_014376655.1 Mucilaginibacter sp.
GAGCGAAGAGATCATTGAAGTGATGAATAAAGTTAAACCGCCTTATAATGTCAATGAATCATCGCAGCAACTGGCTTTAAAAGCCTTGGCTAATGTAGAGCAGGTGAATGGCTGGATAAAGGAAACTTTAGCGCAGCGCGATAAACTGGTACTGGCTTTAAAAGAACTTGATTTTGTACTGGATATTTACCCAAGCGACGCTAATTTTATCCTGGTTAAAACCACAGATCCGAAGGGAATTTATAACTTCCTGGTGCAAAACGGTATTATTGTACGAGATCGTTCAAAAATTGATCTTTGCGAGGGCAGCCTGCGCATAACTGTTGGTACACCTGCCGAGAATGAAACATTGATCGACACATTAAAAAACTTTAAATGAGCAAGCTACAGAAACTACTTTTCGTAGACCGCGACGGCACCATGATCAAAGAGCCGGCTGATGAGCAGATAGACTCGTTTGAAAAACTGGAGTTTTATCCCGGTGCTATTGAATATCTATCTAAAATTGCTACCGAACTTGACTACGAGCTGGTAATGATAACCAACCAAGACGGTTTAGGTACGGCAGCTTATCCTGAAGATACTTTTTGGCCGGTGCATAACTTCATTATAAAAACTTTTGCAAACGAGGGTGTAAACTTCTCTGCAATATATATTGACCGTACCTGGCCGGCAGACAACGCCCCTACCCGTAAACCAGGCACGGCACTGTTAACGCAATATTTTGATACTACTAAGTACGATCTGGCTAATTCATTCACTATTGGCGACCGCCGTAATGATGTATTGTTGGGAAAAAACTTAGGCGCAAAAGCTATCTGGTTAAATAATCAGTCAAACCTTGGCGGCAACGAGGCACAAAACAATAATGATATAAAAGATGTCGTTGCGCTCGAAACCATCGAATGGAAAAAAATATATGAGTTTTTAAAACTGGGCGAGCGTGTTTTTGAAAACAAACGCACCACTAAAGAAACCGATATTTACGTTAAAATAAACCTTGACGGTACCGGCGAAGCCAAAGTATCTACAGGTCTGCATTTTTTTGATCACATGTTGGATCAAATTGCACGTCACGGTAGTATCGATTTAGAAATTATCGCCAAAGGCGACTTACATATTGACGAACATCATACCATTGAAGATACCGGTATTGTGTTAGGCGAAGTTTTTGCCGCAGCTTTGGGTAATAAAAAAGGCATTGAACGTTATGGCTTTTGTTTACCAATGGACGATTGCCTGGCACAAGCTGCTATTGATTTTGGCGGCCGTAACTGGCTGGTTTGGGAAGCTGATTTTAAACGCGAAAAAGTTGGCGATATGCCAACTGAGATGTTTTACCATTTCTTTAAATCGTTTAGCGATGCTGCAAAAGCTAACCTAAACATTAAAGCCGAGGGACAAAACGAGCATCATAAAATAGAAGCTATTTTTAAAGTATTTGCCAAGGCAATAAAAATGGCCGTAAAGCGTGATGTAAACAATATGGTTTTACCATCAACAAAGGGAATGTTGTAAGCCCCCTAACCCCCTAAAGGGGGAACAATTACGGCGCAATTATTAAAACTATGTCCAAAATAGGAAAAAATATAAAGAACTCAACCACAACTCCCCCTTCAGGGGGGAGCGATGGCTTGCGCGGTGGCGGGGGGCTCGGCATCATCCGTTACGGTGCAGGCAACATATTCTCGCTTACAGCGGCTTTAGAGCGGTTGGGTATTCCGTATGGCATGGTGCATACCGAGGCTGATATGGCGCAGTTTGATCGTTTTATTATTCCGGGTGTAGGGCACGCGGGCGCGGCTATGGATAAGTTAATCAACTCTGGTTTGGTACCCGCTATAAAAGCTTTGCAAAAGCCAACATTGGGCATCTGTGTCGGCATGCAATTATTGACTGATTATTCAGAAGAAGGTAACTCTGATCTGCTGGGTCTTTTCCCTATAAAAACATTAAAGTTTACTGCCGATCCCGAACATAAAGTACCGCATACAGGTTGGAACAGGGTGTATGCCGAAAAGGAAAATCCACTTTTTAAAGATATTCCTGTTGGTTCACATTTTTACTTTGTACATTCATACTTTATTGAGTACAACAAGGCGTATACTTTAGCCGCGACTGATTATAATATTAAATTTTCGGCATCAATTTGGCGGGACAACTTTTATGCTGTTCAGTTTCACCCTGAAAAATCGGGTGTGTATGGCGAAACATTATTAACAAACTTCTCAAAATTATAAAAGACATGTATATAATTCCTGCTATTGATATTTTGAATAAAAAGGTTGTCCGCCTGCGTGAGGGAGATTATGAGCAAGTAACAAGTTACGACGTTACTTTAGAGGAGATGATTGAAAAGTATCAATCAAACGGCACTAATTTAATCCATATCATAGATCTTAACGGCGCAAAAAACGATTTCTCTAACCAAGATTATTTGTTTGATGTGATCCGTAAAACAGACATGCAGGTACAGTATGGTGGCGGTATCCGCAGTATTGAAAAAGTGAAAGAATTAGTTGGGGCAGGTGTGCATCGTGTGATTGTGGGAACACAAGCCTTAACTAACCCAATGTTCTTGGATGAGTTGAGTAAGGCCTTATGCGGCCGCGACAGGTGTGCAGACAATGTGGTAGTAGCGATAGATGTACTGGACGAAGTAATAAAATATTCAGGATGGATGGAAAGTTCGCCCATAAAATTAATGGATTATGTCGACAGGTGTTTATCACTTGGCTTCTTCCGTTTTTTATGTACTGATATTAGCAAGGACGGTAAATTGGGCGGTGCTGGTGTCGAGCTTTACGAAAAACTGCTTGACCATTCGCCATTTATCAAACTGATCGCTTCGGGCGGTGTAAGCTCAATGGCTGATATCGAACAATTAAACCGTATAAAAGTTGAATCGGTGGTGGTTGGTAAAGCTATCTATGAAGGCAAAATCAGCATTGAAGAAGTTAAGAACTGGAATTTAGAAAGCCTGATATCCATCTAAAGCCCCCTAACCCCCTAAAGGGGGAACAATAGCGCAAATGAGAAAGCAGAAAATGTTTCTGAATGCCGACCCTTTGATATTTCGAAATGCTAAAGAATTGAGATATAGAATGACCGGAGCAGAAACGATTTTGTGGGAGTATCTAAGAAACAATCAATTAGGCCAAAAATTCAGACGACAACATCCTATCGGGATTTATATAGCAGATTTTTATTGTCACCAGCATAAATTAATAATAGAATTAGACGGTAGCATTCATAACATTCCTGAAATAGCGGCGAGTGATGTTGATCGACAGAAATTTTTAGAATCCCAAGGCGTTAAATTCTTGCGTTTCACAAACCACGAAGTATTAAATCAACTTGAAAAAGTTTTGAACAATATAAAAAATGAACTTTTAAGCACCCCCTTTAGGGGGCGGGGGGGGCTCTCAAAGCGGATTATCCCTTGTCTTGACGTTAAAGACGGCCGTACTGTAAAAGGCGTAAACTTTGTCGATCTGCGTGATGCCGGCGATCCGGTTGAACTGGCCTGGAACTACTCGCGCCAGGGTGCAGACGAGTTGGTGTTTTTGGATATCACCGCTACGCACGAACGCCGCAAAACCATGGTAGAGTTGGTGAAATCTGTAGCCAGGCAAATAAACATACCTTTTACTATAGGTGGCGGTATTAATGAAATAGCTGATGCCGACGCGCTTTTAAATGCGGGTGCCGATAAAATCTCTATCAACTCGGCGGCGGTGCGTAACCCGGCTTTTATAGATGAATTGGCAAGAGCATTTGGGGTACAGTTTGTGGTAGTTGCGGTTGATACAAGGGTAAATGATGGCAGAAATATAGTCCACTTAAATGGCGGCCGCATCCCTACAGAAAAAGAAACTTTAGACTGGATAATAGAAGCCGAAAGCCGTGGTGCGGGCGAGATACTACTAACCTCAATGGATCATGACGGCACAAAGGCCGGCTTTGATAATGGACTTTTAAAGAAAGTAAATGATGCCGTGAATATCCCAGTGATAGCATCGGGCGGTGCAGGCTCGGTGCAGCATTTTGTTGATGTATTTGAGCAAACCAATGTTGATGCAGCTTTGGCAGCATCTGTTTTTCATTACGGTGAAATATTAATACCCGACCTTAAGGATATTTTAAGAGGCAGGAATATAGAAGTTAGATAACCACCGTTGTCTGTGTCCTCACAGACAACTTTAAAAAAACATCATTAATGCCTGTGAGGACACAGGCATTGGGAGATTATTATAATGAATATAAATTTTAACAAAACCGACGGGCTGGTACCGGTTGTTATACAAGACGAACAAACACTTGAAGTGCTGATGATGGGTTATATGAACCAGGAAGCTTACGATAAAACTGTTCAGGAAAATATCGTTACATTTTTTTCGCGCTCTAAACAGCGATTATGGACCAAAGGTGAAACCAGCAACAACTTTTTGCATGTTAAAAGCATTCATTTAGATTGCGATAACGATACCCTACTGGTAAAAGTTAAAGCCGACGGCCCTACCTGTCATACCGGCGACCGTACCTGCTTTAAAACAGAATACAATCAAAACTTTATACTACAACTGGAACAAATAGTTGCTGATCGTTACGAAAATCCTGTTGAAGGATCATACGTAAATAAGCTGCGCCAAAAAGGTTTAAATAAAATAGCGCAAAAGGTTGGCGAAGAAGGCGTTGAAACCGTAATAGCTGCTTTAGCCGAAACCGAAACCGACCTGATAAATGAAGCGTCTGACCTTATGTTTCACCTAATAGTATTACTTCGTGAAAAAGGCCTGAACCTTGAAACTATAGCCAAAAACTTAGAGGAAAGACATAAATAGAGTTTGCAGTGGGCAGTTTGCAGTTTATAACTCGCTGCTAACTGTTAACTGACAACTGCAAACTGACTAATGATCACCGTACAAAAAGCCACCGAACTTACCGGGCATAGCAACCCAATTTTTGCGTTAACCTTATCGCAAAAGCCGGGGATATTGTTTACCGGCGGTAACGACAAGGGTGTGGTTGAATGGAGTTTAAAAACAAACAGCTTCATTAAAGTAATGTTCCCGGTGGCGGCTTCGGTATATGCTATTCATTGCCCCCAGGATTACCCATTAATGTTTACCGGTTTGCGTAGTGGCGAGGTTTTGGTATTTGATTTTATAAAACAGCAACTACTTCCAGGGCTCAGGCATCATCGCAAACCTGTATTTGACATCAAGTCCGTCAACAGTAAAAAAGAGTTGTTGGTGGCCTCTGAGGATGGCACAGTGTCCATCTGGAATTTAGAAACCCTGCAACTTGTCCATACAATAAAAGTTTCTGCGGATACTGTACGCTGCATCAGCATTTCGCCCGATGAAAAGCAAGTAGCTTTTGGCTGCCGCGATAACGATATTAAAATTTATGACCTTGTTGACTATACACCAATAGCCACTTTAAAAGGGCATAGTATGGCGGTGTTCTCGCTCCAATATTCGCCTGACGGTAGTTATCTCGTATCCGGTTCGCGTGATGCACAGGTAAAGATTTGGGATACTGCTACCTTTGAATTAACAGAAAATATCCCCGCTCATTTGTTCGCCGTAAATCATATTGCCTTCCACCCTACCCAACCATATTTTGCTACTGCCAGTATGGACAAAAGCATTAAGTTTTGGGGATCAGATGATTTTAAACTTTATAAAGTCATCAGTCGCGAAAAAGGTTATGATACGCACCGTTTGTCTATTAACAAACTGGTATGGAATGATGGGCAACTACTGTCTGCCAGTGATGATAAAAAAGTTATCATCTGGGATATCAATTTTTAGCGGTTCAAATATTCTAAAACGCACGCCATAAAGTTGTATTATTAAAAAATACGCTTTATAAAAGCAAGTTTATGCGTATAGCGGCTTTGCTCTTCAGAAAAGATACCTTTCTCGTCGATGCTATCGATCTTAACTTTTCCTGATGCGTGGATAATGTGCTCGCGGTTAAGCAGCATACCAACATGAGTTATCTTACCATCGGTATTTTCAAAAAATGCAAGGTCGCCAATAAGCGCGGCTGATAACGATTCAACCAACGCTCCTTGCTCGGCCTGCATACTGGCATCGCGTTTTAGTTGCGTACCTTTTAACTTAAATACTAATTGCACAAAGCCGGAGCAGTCAATACCAAAATGGGTGCGGCCACCCCATAAATACGGCGTGTTTATAAATGATTTGGCAACCAGGTCAATACTTTCGTTTTGGCCTATCTGCCCTATAATTTCAAATTTTTCTTTCTCCAGGTAGCAGGTGGTTCCGTTTAAAAACGAAAGCGAACTACCAGCAGGTAAATACAATACACTGTTATCGCGGATCTTCCACGCTTGGGTAATAGCCTTATAGGTTAACCTTGGCGGGTTTAGCTGTAGTTGCTGATAGTTTAAATGCCCAAGCATGATAAATTGAAGTCGGCTTACCCAACCTGTATAGTTATCGGTTGTGGTAACAATTTGTGCCCAGCCTTCTTTCCATTCAATGATCTCGAAAGCTTCACCAAATAATACTTGCGATACCATTTCACTGCGCTCGCTCGGTTGCGCACGCATGGGCATTACAGCTAAATTACAAATTCCGTATTCCATTTTTAAAATATCAGCCTGCTTGTACGTTAACTAAATTTTAAATGTTTCACTAACAAAAAAGGGAACACATGTTATTGTATTCCCCTATTTCATATAACAAGTATAGTTAATATTATTCGTTGATGTGCAGCCAATCTTTCTTGGCCAACAATTCTTCACGGGTTTCGCGTACATTCTCATCATCCACACAGCAATCAACCGGGCAAACTGCCGCGCATTGTGGCTCGTCATGGAAACCAACACATTCTGTACATTTATCGGGTACTATGTAATATATATCGTCTGATAAAGCTGCCTGTGTTTCTTCTGCATTTAAAGTAACACCATCGCCAAAATCAATAACACCTTTAAGGCCTGTACCGTCGCTAAAACGCCAGGCGGCACCTGCATCATAAATAGCATTATTTGGGCACTCAGGTTCGCAAGCTCCGCAGTTTATGCATTCATCGGTGATTATAATCGCCATATTTTTAAATAATCTTATATTCTCAATTACCTTTGTCCAAATAACAAAGTGTGCAAATATAACAAAAAAAGAATTTCAGAGTTTGATTACTTACCATATATATGTCAAAAAATACTATTCAAGAACTAATTAATACATTTTCTGCGCTGGGGCAACAGTTAGCCGTACCAGATGAAGAACTGACACAACTTATAAATACCGAACATATTTACAATGCCTGGTTCACGCCTGAAAGTGTTACCAATGCCGTAACATCCATAGGCAAAATGCTTAATACTGATGATTTGGCTGCATGGCTAAATAAATATGATCTAAGCAAAAGTATCGCGCCCAAAAAAGTAGGATTAATATTAGCAGGGAATATTCCGTTGGTTGGTTTTCATGATGTATTATGTGTACTGGCAACAGGTAACCATGCTTTAATAAAAGCATCAACACAGGATGCAAGATTGATCAAACATGTGTTACAAAAGCTGGTAACTATTGATAATAGTTTTGCAGACAAGTTTAGTTTTGTTGAACGGCTGGTAGATTTTGACGCGGTAATAGCTACCGGTAGCAATAACTCATCCCGCTATTTCGATTACTATTTTGGCAAAGTGCCTAACATCATTCGCAAAAACCGCAACAGCGTAGCTGTAATTACCGGTACCGAAACTAACGAACAGTTATATAACCTGGGGCATGATATATTTGATTATTTTGGCTTAGGCTGCCGCAATGTATCTAAATTATTGATCCCGAAAGGTTACGACCTGGCTACTTTTTTTGAGGCAATAGAACCGTATAGTGATATCAGCAACCATAATAAATACAGCAATAATTATGGCTATAATCGGTCTATCTATTTAGTAGGCAGCGAGAAGCACCTGGATAACAACTTTTTGATATTGAGAGAGGATAAAAGCTTGTTATCGCCATTGGCTGTTTTGTTTTACAGCTATTATGATGATATAGAAAGCGTAGCGGAATTGATTAATGCCCAAGCCGAAAACATCCAATGTATTGTAACAACTGCTCACTTAAAGGTTAAAAGTCAGGTAGTTGATTTTGGCCAAAGCCAGCAACCCAAATTATGGGATTATGCCGATGGGATTGATACGATGGCTTTCTTGGCAAATCTTTAGGTTTGGCAGAAAGCTAAAAGGTTAAAACCAAAAGCTTATTTTTGAATATATTAACGCTTTCGACTAAAAAAGATAAATTTGATGCAGAAAGTAAAAGAAGCTTTTAGCTTTGTGCTTTCGGCTTAATGCTAAAAAAATGTATGTAATAAAAGTTAAAGGCGTTGCCAAAATACCGGATTATGTGCAGCTGCGCGACGACCAGTTTACCCTGCTGGCATATTTTAGGGTTGACAGGCCCGAAAAATCGCTGGATAAAGTTGGCCTGACTGATAAAGCCGAGTATATAATGAATATTATTAAGGACCTGCCTTTTGGCCAGATCTTAAAATTAGAACTATAAAGCAATGATAGGAAACACCATTATTAAGTTAAATAATGTTGATATATTTCAACAAAAGCACCTGGTATTATCAAATGTTAACTTACATATTGATAAAGGTGATTTTGTATGGCTTATTGGCCAAACCGGCTCGGGTAAAAGCAGCTTGCTAAAAGTTATTTATGGCGATCTTGCCGTCAAGGTAGGCACCGGCCATGCCTGCGGTTATGACCTGGATAAGATTACTGACAAGGACATCCCTTTTCTTCGCCGTAAGTTGGGTATAGTTTTCCAGGATTTTCAATTATTGACCGACCGCACAGTTGAGCAAAATTTACAATTTGTAATGCGCGCCACCGGCTGGACAGATCCTAAATTAATTGCCGACCGCACACTTGA
>JACMRC010000517.1 GCA_014376655.1 Mucilaginibacter sp.
ACATCATGGTTGGTTACCTTCTCGATATCCTTAATGCTTTGCGCATCGGCTTCGGTGAAATTTTTATAAATGTCGCGTAACTTTTCTCCTGAAGTTTTATCAAAACCCTGTAGTTGCGGCAGCGGATGTTGGTATAGTGCTATAAAGTATTCTATCTCAACAAACACCCGGTATTTGATCAATGCATATTCCGAAAAGTAGGCGCCAAGCGCTTCGGTAGTTTTTCGGTAACGGCCATCAATAGGTGATATTGCAGAAAGAGGTGTAAGTGTCATGGTTGGTAATTTTGTGCAAAGGTAACAATTTGACTTATTAAGTTGCAGGGGCAGTTGCAGGAGTATTCAGAAATATTTGTAATCAATTGTCCAATAGCGCTTAAGTCAATAGTCATTACTAAGTAATGTTGAAAAGTTTTGCCTGATGGAAACTTTAAAATCTAAAAATGTTTCCATAGTTTTGACCAATTAATAAAATGAGTCAGACAGATAGGATTATTGAAGGTGGCGAGGAGCTGTTTTTAACAGCCGGGATAAAAAGCGTAACGATGGATGATATAGCCAAGCATTTAGGCATGTCAAAAAAAACCATCTACCAGTTCTTTAAAGATAAAAACGAGTTGGTAATAGCTCTGGTAAAAAAGAAGCTACAGCAGGACGAGGATCAGATGTGTGCTATCATGCTTAAGTCTGATAACGTGATTGAGGAGATGATCAATATGATGAAATGCTCGCAAGAGATTTTTTCAAGGATCAACCCAATTGTTATACATGATCTGCAAAAATATCATCCCGAAGCCTGGAAACATTTTCAAACTTTTAAAGCTAATGTAATAGTACACACATTGGAAGAATTGTTAACCAAGGGTATTAAGCAAGGCCATATACGCCCTGATATTGATGTTAAGATTATGGCAAGGATGCGGGTTAACCAGGTTGAAATGGGTTTTAACCCTAATATTTTCCCGATAGCTGAATTTAGCACGTGGAAAGTTCAATACCAGCTTTTAGAGCATTTTAACTTTGGTATTTGTACCCTTAAGGGATATAAATTATTAAATGAATATAAAAATATAAGCGACGAATAATTTCCTGCTGACATAGGGCTGTCATAAGCAAGCGGTTATTTTGAAAAGACAATTAATTAAATAGTCATCTAAACACCACATAACACAATGAAATATATTTTAATTACAGCGACCCTGATCTGCACCATAGCTTTAAATAGCTATGCGCAACAGGCACCGCCACCCAATACACCGGTAAGCTTTAGCCTGGCCGATTGTATAAAATATGCCTATGAACACCAGGACTCAGTTAAAAACGCTAATCTTGATGTGAAAAGCGCAGAGTATAAAGTTAAGGAAACCATCGGCAGCGGCTTACCGCAGGTAAACGGTGCAATTTCTTTCCAGGATTATATTAAAGTGCCTACACAAGTTGGCCCTAATTTCCTTGGCGGCGGTCCAATTGACCTTAAAGCACCGTTAATTGCATTTCCGTTTGGCCCGGTTAAATACAGTAACAATTATTCGTTGCAAGTAAGCCAATTGCTTTACAGCGGTACTTTTTTGGTTGGATTACAAGCAGTAAAAACCTTTAAAGAATTATCGCAACGCAGCTTGGTAAGGTCAAAAATTGAAACTAATATTAATGTAACCAAAGCTTACTACCAGGCGCTGGTGAGCAACGAGCAGGTTAAGTTGCTTGATGCCAACATCGCGCAGCTAAAACAAACATTCGATCAAACCACACAGCAAAATAAGCAAGGCTTTGTTGAAAAGATTGACGTTGACCGTTTGGCTGTTCAATACAATAACCTGGTTACCAATCGCGACAATGTACAACGTTCTTTGATATTAGGTTACCAAATGTTGAAATTCCAGATGGGGATGCCTATTGAGCAGGACCTTACTTTAACTGATAAATTGGCCGATGTAGATATAGAGGGCCAAACCGCGCAAAATGCAGTTGACACGGCTTTTTATCATAACCGTATTGAATATAAGTTGTTAGAAACAAATATCACACTTAATCAGTTAGATGTAAAAAGTAAGAAAGCTAATTTTCAACCTACTGTAGCTTTTGTTGCAGGGTTTGCCAATTCATTTCAGGAAAATCAGTTTAAATATTTATACGCTCATAACTACTACAACAGCTTTATCGGCTTGAATATAAACATCCCGATTTTTACCGGTGGGCAGCATATAAACCAGTTACGCCAGTCGGAAGTAAGTGTATTAAAAGCTCAAAACGATCTGCATAACGCGTCTAACGGTTTTAAATTGCAAGCCAGCGCGGCCAATGTTACTTTTGTTAACAGCCTGCAGTCGCTTAACAACCAAAAACGCAGCCGCGAACTGGCTAATGAGGTTTTAAGAGTATCTAAAATTAAATACGCGCAGGGGGTAGGCTCAAGCATTGAGGTTACACAAGCACAAACCGAATTGGAAAACGCAGACAACCAATATATACAAGCGCTTTACAATGCCTTAATAAGCAAAGTAGATCTTGATAAAGCATACGCACGCATTAACTAAAACTAAAATCACCATAAAAATGAAACCATTATGAGCTACAACTTAAAAAACAAAATAAACGAGCTCATGATAGCTTCATTACCATTAAAAAAACAAATAATCACAATGAAAAAATTAATATACATACCAGCCTTATTATTGTTAGCGGCATGCTCGCATAAACCAAAGGACAAAGCAGCCGAGTTAGCCGATCTTAAAAAGCAACAGGCAGATATAAATGCTAAAATAACTACACTGCAATCGCAAATAACTACAACAGATTCAGCAAAAACTACTGATGTTGGTGTGGTTACTGTAAAAGCAGGAACATTTACCAACTACGTTGATATCCAAGGTAAAATTGACGCAGAAGAGAACGTAACCGCTTATCCGCAGGCGCAAGGTATTATTACCGCGTTAAACGTAAGTGTTGGCCAGCACGTAAGCAAGGGCCAGGTATTGGCGCAGTTAGATAACAGCGTTTTAAAACAAAACGTTTTACAGGTAGAAACACAGGTTAATTTAGCCCGTACCTTATTCCAACGTCAAAAAAACCTATGGGATCAAAAAATTGGTACCGAGGTGCAGTATTTACAAGCACAAGCTAATTTGCAATCAGCCGAAAAACAATTGGAAGGTATTCGTCAGCAATCTGATATGTATCGTATCAAATCGCCTATAAATGGGACAGTTGACCAAATGGACCTTAAATTGGGCCAGGCTGCAATGCCGGGTACAGCAGGCATCCGTATTGTTAATGCCGATTTATTAAAGATCAAAGCTGATGTGCCTGAATCTTATGCAGGTAAAGTAGCATCGGGTAACACAGTTAGAGTTTTAATTCCTGATGCTAATGATTCGTTGGTAACTAAGATCACTTTCGCGGCTAAGGTTATTGACCCGGTATCTCGTAGCTTCCCGATAGAAGTTAAACTTCCATCACGTAAAAGCCTGCGCCCTAACATGACTGCGGTTTTAAAAATTGCCGATTACTCAAACAACAGTGTAATTACCGTTCCAATTAAAGCTATCCAAAGTTCAGAAGCGGGTACTTATGTATACGTTAATGAAAACGGTGTTGCTAAACGTAAAACTGTAAAACAAGGTGCTACATCTTTGGGCCAGTCTGAAATTTTATCGGGCTTAACCAGTGGCGACCAGGTAGTAGTTGAAGGTGCAAGCGATATAGAGGACGGTGATAAATTGAGAGTTGTACAAACAGGTAATTAACCTTATAAATTATTCGATCTATAATGAAGGATCTTGGAAAACAATTTGGACCCAGTAGTTGGGCCATAGAAAATAAAACGGCCGTGTACGTAATGGTATTTTTAATTACCGTACTGGGCCTTATAAGCTATAATAATTTACCGAAGGAGAATTTCCCGGATATAGCGCAATCTAAAGTGTTTGTTACTACCCAGTATTTAGGCCAATCGCCGCAAAATATTGAGATATTGGTTACCAGGCAGATAGAGAAAAAGTTAAAATCGTTAAAGGGCCTTAAAAAGGTTACTTCAAACTCTTACCAAAATGTATCTATTATTACCTGCGAGTTTAACGGTAATATATTAATTAAGGATGCTAAAACAGATGTTAAAGAAGCTGTTGATAAAGCAACCCCAGATTTGCCGCAGAATGATAATAACTTAAAAGAGTCTACCATATCTGATATTAACGTAGCAGATTTACCTATCCTTTATATCAACATTTCAGGTAACTACGATCTTAAAAAGCTAAAGGAATATGCTGATAACTTAAAAGATGATATCGAAAGTTACAAAGAGATCTCAAAAGTAGATGAGATTGGTGCCCTTAAGCCGGAGATCCAGATAAATGTTGATCTGAATAAGATGACAGCTGCCCAGGTTAGCTTTGATGATATTACCAGGGCCATTGGTGCCGAAAATATCATTACATCTGCCGGTACATTAAAAATTGATGGTGTGCGCCGCAGTATTGATATTAAGCAAGATTTTAAAAATGCTGATGAAGTTAAGGCGATGGTTATTCGTAACCCTAAGGGCCAGGCTATTTACCTGCGCGATATTGCCGAAGTGAAGGATAGTTTCCATGAGCAGGAAAGCTACGCGCGTTTAAAAAATACAAAGGATAATGATTTTAAAAGCGTTATCACTTTAGCTGTAAGTAAACGTGCGGGTGAGAACCTGATCCAGGCATCTGATAAGATAAACCAGTTAATTGTAACCAAACAAAAAACTATTTTCCCTAAAGGGTTAAACATTGTTGTAACCGGCGACCAGTCTGACAAAACCCGTACTACTATTAATGATCTGGTTAACACCATCATTATTGGTTTTATATTGGTTACCATCATCCTGATGTTTTTTATGGGTACTACAAACGCTTTGTTTGTGGCAATGTCGGTACCATTATCATGTTTCATTGCCTTCCTGGTTATGCCTGTTATTGGTTTTACATTGAACATGATCGTGCTGTTCTCCTTCCTGCTCGCGCTGGGTATTGTGGTAGATGATGCTATTGTGGTAATTGAGAATACACACCGTATTTTTAGAAATGGTGCCATACCAATTAAAGAAGCAGCTAAAGCTGCGGCAGGCGAGGTGTTCTTACCTGTATTTTCTGGTACCATGACTACTTTGGCACCGTTTATTCCGTTAGCATTCTGGAACAGTTTGATTGGTAAGTTCATGTTCTTCTTGCCTATAACATTGATCATAACTTTATTAGCATCATTATTAGTAGCCTACATTATTAACCCGGTATTCGCGGTTGATTTTATGAAACCGCACCAGGATGGTGAGCACGATAACCCTAAGTTTGATAAAAAAGTACGTCGTGCTTTAATATTCTTAGGTATAGCTGCTGTAGTAGGTTATTTAATAAACTTTGGTATAGGCAACTTTGTGGTATTAGCCGCAGCTTTATATCTCCTTAATCACTTTGTATTATTAAAGATAATAGATCGGTTCCAGAAGAACGGTTGGCCGCGCTTCCAGGCATGGTATGCACGCTGGATAGAACGTGCGGTGCAACGCCCATGGTGGGTATTATTCGGCACTGTATGTTTATTCGTCTTCAGTATATTCTTCATGGTGGCCCGTTCGCCAAAGGTTGAGTTCTTCCCGCAAGCCGATCCTAACTTCGTGTTTGTATATATCACTTTACCTACAGGTACTGACCAGGATTATACCAACGAGGTAACTAAAAAACTGGAGCAAAAAGTAGCACAGGTTGTTGAGCCGGATAAGGATATTGTATCGTCTGTAATATCAAACGTTACCGTAGCCGTTACCGACCCGCAATCAGAAGATCAGGGTAATTACCCCAACAAGGGCAAAATAAGTGTGGCTTTTGTTGAATTTGGTAAGCGTAACGGCAAAAATACCCGCGACGTATTGAACCGTATCCGTAAAGCAATTACAGGTTCTGTACCGGGTGCTAAAATATCTATAGACCAGGAAAACGGTGGCCCGCCAACTCAAAAAGATATCAGTATAGAATTAATTGGCGATGATTTGGATTCGTTGGTTAAAACATCAGATCGTTTGAAGAAATACCTGGCTAAACAAAATATAGCAGGTATTGAAGAATTGATACCTGATGTGGAAAGCGATAAACCTGAAATTGTATTTGATATTGATAGGGAACGTGCTAACCGCGAAGGCATAAACAGCCAGCAAATAAGCATGGCATTGTTTACCAGTATTTATGGTATGAAAGCTGCCGACTTTAGAAATACTAAAGAAGACAACTACGAGATCAACATAAGGGCACAGGAAGATCAGCGTAATAACATAGACGCTATCCGTAACCTTAAGATCACGTATCGCGATATGGCAACGGGTGGTGCGGTGCGCCAGGTGCCTATATCGGCCTTTACCAATATCAGGTATACTAATACCTATAGTAACATTAAACACAAGCAACAAAGGCGCGTTTTAACCTTAGGATCAAACGTTATAAAGCCGTTTAATGCTAATGAAGTTAACGCTAACATACAGCGTGCTATAAACGACTTTAAAAAACCGGATACTATCCTCATAAAAATGGGTGGTGGCCAGGAAGACCAGCAGGAAGCTGCCTTGTTCTTATTGACAGCATTAGGCGCTTCATTTGGTTTGATCCTGATCATCCTGATGATTCAGTTTAACTCGATTGGAAAGACGTTTATCATCATCAGCGAGATCTTGTTTAGTATTATCGGGGTGTTCCTGGGTGTAAGTATCTTCGGTATGACCATTACTATTGTAATGACTGGTGTAGGTATTATAGCGCTGGCTGGGGTAGTGGTAGGTAACGGTCTCTTGCTCGTAGAGTTTACCGACCTGTTGATGGAACAGGGCCAAAACCTGCACGATGCCGTTGTTGAAGCCGGCCGTACCCGTATGACACCGGTTGTGTTAACAGCTACCGCAGCGATA
>JACMRC010000518.1 GCA_014376655.1 Mucilaginibacter sp.
ACCTCCCCAGCCGCCGCTATCACCGCTGCTGCGCCCTAATGCCGAGCCGGCAAGTAACCACCAAAACGGACTTGCACCGCCACGGCTGCCAATAACCTGGCCGCCACCGCCGCCACGGTTTCTAAATACCATTATAAGTATAAATACTACAATGATAACGATGAAGCCAACCGGGCTGCCATTTCCATCGCCTTTTTGGCGATGCGGTTTCTTTTCGGTATATTCGCCTTTAGTATATTTAATAATATCATCAGTACCGGCGTCAAGTCCGCCATAAAAGTCCCCCTCTTTAAAGCGGGGGTTCATGTCGTTTACGCGGATCTGCTGTGTAATAATGTCGGGCAACGCGCCTTCAACGCCATACCCCGTTTGGATGGATAACTTCCGATCATCCTTAACCAGCAATACTATAATGCCGTTGTTTTTATCTTTTTGCCCTACGCCCCAGGCGCGGCCCAATTTCTGGGCATACTCATTAACATCATACTCGCCTATAGAGTGTATAATTACAACAGCTATCTGGGTTGATGATGAATCGTTGAAGGCTACCAATTTGCTTTCTAGCCGCTGTTTTTCATCGGCAGATAAAGTGTTGGTATAATCAGTTACAATTGTGGTTGATTTAGGCGGCAGCTCCTGCGCGAATCCCGACAGGGAAACTGCTAACAAACCAACAAATAATATTATTTTCTTAAACATGATTTTAGGTTTATTCGCCATCCATAAAGGCAACATCGTCTGATAGTTCGTTGGTATCGCTGTTCAAATCGTG
Organism: Mucilaginibacter sp.; assembly: GCA_014376655.1. Taxonomy (GTDB): domain Bacteria; phylum Bacteroidota; class Bacteroidia; order Sphingobacteriales; family Sphingobacteriaceae; genus Mucilaginibacter. The sequence goes on from JACMRC010000518.1 coordinate 773, forward strand.
CGGGAAATATCGGCCTAATTGCTCGCCGGCTATTTTAATGCCGGTAACAATACCTTCAACAATATCGCCGGTTTTAAAATGACTCAACATTTCTTCCTTGGTACAATCCCAAAAATCGGCGCTTACAGCCTGGTTAATACCGGCATCGCCAATAATGGCAAACTTACGGTCTACCACCGCTACATACACCAATACGCCGTTACGCAGCTTGGTTTTATGCATATCCAGCTTATGAAAATACTTAGCCGAGCGGTCAAGCACATCTTCGCTGCAGGTTTTTTCAATACAAACCCTTATCTCGCCTGATGTGCATTTTTCTGCCCCGGCTACTGCCTCGCGAATGCGTTGTTGCTCGTCGTCGTTAAATACTGCCATCTTTTTAATGAGTGAATTATGGAATGAGTATTGAGTGAATGAATAATAAGTGAGTCTCGAATAAGTGATGGTAACATTCACTCATTCAAAACTTACTCAATCACTCATTAAAACTTAACCTTCGGTGCTTTATCTGCGCCGGCTTCTGCCTGGAAATATCCTTTCTCGGTAAAGCTAAACATCTTGGCAGTTATGTTTGCCGGGAACGAACGGATCTTGGTGTTGTACTCTTGTACGGCACCGTTAAAATCGTTACGTGCAACTGATATACGGTTCTCTGTACCTTCAATCTGCGCTTGCAGGCCTAAAAAGTTTTCATTTGTTTTTAACTGCGGATATTGTTCAGACACTACCATCAATCTGCCTAAAGCCGAACCTAACTGGCCTTGTGCAGCCTGGAAAGCTTTGATAGACTCCGGGGTTAATTTTGACGGATCAACTTGTATGGCTGTTGCTTTGGCACGGGCTTCGATAACAGCTGTTAAAGTGCTTTTTTCGAAATTGGCAGCACCTTTTACGGCTTCAACCAGGTTAGGTATCAAATCAGAACGGCGTTGGTACATGGTCTGTACAGTTCCCCATTTACCTTTAACGTTTTCGTCCATTGTTACCATGCTGTTATAGCTGCATGAACTTAATGACATTGCTGCCACTACTACCAATATTGCTGTGAATAGCTTTTTCATTTTTTTTCTTAGTTTTATTTGTTTGATAATTAGAGCACAAAACACATACCGTTGTTACAAACAATCTTTTGCATGCCATTATGGCAATTGTGTTTTGGTAAAGATAAATTAAATCAATCAACAGAGAGAATAAAAGCATATTCTCCGCATCAGCTGATTACTATAATCTAAATTACATAAGTGTTAAACGCTATTCCATGCTATAACCACCCCGGGTATTTTATTTACGCGGTATTTTTTGTATTTTTGTATAAAGCCAACCCCGGCTTTTAAAGTGTTCTGCTTTTTCAATATATCAAATAAGCCTAAATGAAAATAATTTGCATTTTTTATGTCAATTCATTAATTTACAGTGTTTTAAGTTAAAAACAGCACTGTGATATAGTGTGATACGGTGTGATACAGTGTGAATAAGTGTGATAATGATGTGATACAGTGTGATTGGATGTGATATAGTGTGATATTAATGTGGTGAAGCGGTTAAATTATGCTGGTATTATTGATTGCTAAAGCCGCTACAAGGCCTTAAGAAACATAAACGGTTAAAGTAATAAAACCTCTGGGCGAAGTAAAAATGATGTTGCGGTCAATTAATCAATTACATTTTATAATTTGCGGTGAAATTGAATTAACTGCTCATTATTTCCATGAAGAGAATTTTTACTATCCTGTTTGCTTGCGTTGCTTTTGCAGCCAGCGCCCAAAGATCAACTGAAAAATTATTACAATATGTTAAGCCTATAGTTGGTACGCAACGCATGGGTCATACTTTCCCGGGTGCTACTGTGCCATTTGGTATGGTGCAATTAAGCCCGGAGACTGATACGGCCAGCTATGAAAAGGATGGTAGGTATAACCCTAAAGTTTATGAGTATTGCGCAGGTTACCAGTATGAGGATAAAACCATCGTAGGCTTTAGCCACACCCACTTTAACGGCACAGGCCACTCAGATCTTGGCGACTTTTTAATTATGCCGACTGTGGGCCAGTTAAAACTAAACCCTGGTACGGTTGATAAACCGCATAGCGGTTATCGTTCACCTTTCTCGCATGCCAACGAGGTAGCCGAAGCCAATTACTACAAAGTAAAATTGGACGAGCATAATATCACTGCCGAAATGACCACTACTACCCGTGTTGGCTTTCATCAGTATACTTTCCCTAAATCAGATAATTCGCATATTATTTTAGATTTAATGGCGGGCATCTATAATTACCCCGGTAAAAATGTATGGACCTATATGCGTGTGATAGACGATACACACGTAATTGGTTACCGCCTAACCAACGGTTGGGCACGCAGCAGGGCATTATATTTTGCTATGGAGTTTTCTAAGCCGTTTAAGGGCCATGGCTACAAAAACTATTCAGGGCGCTCACCTTATGGTGGCTTCTGGGGCAAGTTTAACCAAGTAAAGAATTTCCCGGAGATAGCCAGTAAGGACCTTCGCGCTTACTTTAACTTTAACACCGAAGAAGGTGAGAAGATCAAGATAAAATTTGCCCTATCGCCGGTAAGCATGGCAGGCGCACAAGCCAACATGGCCGCCGAAGCTACTACCTGGGATTTTGATAAGGTAAGAAAAGCCGGTCAGGATCAATGGGAGAAAGAACTTGATAAAATTACCGTAAGCGGCAGCAAAGATTTAAAAGAGAATTTCTACACCGCTATGTACCACACCATGATAAACCCAACGATTTATATGGATGTTGATGGACAGTATAAAGGATTAGACCAAGGTATTCACAAGGCTGATGGTTTTACCAACTACACAACTTTTAGCTTGTGGGATACTTACCGCGCGTTGCACCCGCTGTTTAATATTATTGACCCTGACCGCAACGCCGACATGGTAAAATCTATGCTGGCTCACTTCGACCAAAGCCCGGAACACATGCTGCCGGTTTGGAGCAACTCGGGTAACGAAAACTGGTGTATGAGCGGCTACCACGCCGTATCAGTAATTGCTGATGCTGTTATAAAAGGCAATGCAAACTTTGATACTAAAAAAGCATTAGAAGCTTGCGTAACTACTGCCCGCCACCGCAATTTCCTGGGTGGGATTGGAGATTATATAGATAAAGGTTATATCCCTGATGAGGCTGATGGTAATTCGGTATCATCCACATTAGAGTATGCTTTTGACGATTGGTGCATTGCCCAAATGGCTAAAAAATTAGGCAACCAGGCTATATACGAAGAGTTTAGCAAACGCGGTGAGAATTATAAAAATGTGTACGACCCTAAATCGGGCTTTATGCACCCCAAATTAGCTGATGGCACTTTCCGCAAAAAGTTTGATCCTTTTACCACTATCGGGCAAGGATTTATTGAAGGAAACGCTTGGAACTATACATTGCATGTTCCGCAAGATCCGGCATCATTGATCAAACTAATGGGTGGTAACAAACGTTTTGTTACTTACATGGATAGCTTGTTTAGCTATGACCTGCCGGATAAGTATTTCGCAGAAACAGAGGATATCACCAAAGACGGCATCATTGGCAACTACGTGCATGGTAACGAACCGTCGCACCACGTAGCTTACCTGTACAACTGGACTGACAAGCCATGGAAAACGCAGGAGAAGATCCGCATGATATTACCAAGGATGTATAAACCAACCCCTGATGGTTTAGGTGGTAATGATGATACCGGCCAAATGAGTGCCTGGTATATTTTTAGTTCGATAGGCTTTTACCCGGTTGCACCGGCATCCGACCAATATGCAATAGGCAGCCCTGCTGTTGATGGCGCTACCATACAGGTAGGCAACGGTAAAACGTTTAAAATAAATGTAAATAACCAGGGGCCTAAAAATGTGTATATCCAAAAAATGATATTGAATGGTAAACCATTAACCAAATTATCTTTAAGCCATGCTGATATTATGAACGGCGGCGAGATAACCTTCTTCATGGGGCCGAAGCATAAATAGAGATTAGAGGAATCTTTAGATATACAAGTTACTAAAAAGGGCATGAGTTTAATTACTCATCGCCCTTTTATTTATCAGATAGGCCCTAACCTCTAATTACTGAATTACCCCGCCATGCAATAGCTATCCCTCATTTCCATTTGGCTTATTTGATTTTTAAGAATGGTGCGGGCGCGGTTAAGATTAGTGCGCGATAATATTTCAGAGATATTAAGGTTATTGCCAATTTCTTTATGCGAGTAACCATCGATAGCGTACATATTAAAAATAGAACGATAGTTATCTGGCAGTTGTTGCACCAGTTTAAGCAGATCGTTAGTGTCCAAAGCATGGCCGTTATAACCATAACCATTGTTTAACGTGGTTTCAGAAAAGTCATCAACCAATACTATCCTTTTTGCTTTGCGATAATGGTTCATAGCGCAATGTACCATAATGCGGCGCACCCAACCTTCGCGGCTGCCTTCACCACGATAGTATTGCATGTTTTTGAATACCTTCATAAAACCTTCTTGCAGGATATCCTGAGCGGTGTCTTTATCTTTAGCGTAGCGCAGGCAAACGGCTATCATTTTAGGCGCTAATAATTTATATAACGCTTCTTGCTGTTTGCGGTTATTGTTTAGGCAGCCTTCCCAAAGGTCATTTAAACGGTCATTAATTGTTGCTATCATGGCATTGTTTTTTAATACAACCACCTATGCCAAAACAAAGCCTGTTTTGTAATTAATTGATAATCAGGAAATAAAATAACTAACCATCTACGAAACTGTTCGTTATCGTACAGTTGTGATACACATGCGGACGATTTGCGTGCTGGTATTAATTAATATTGATGTGATTGATGATAGCCTTTGTAGCGCCAATATTATCAGCTACGTAATCTTTTGCTTTATTACTTGCATCGTCATAAAAAACGGTATCATTAGCCAAGGCACTCACCGCTTTTCTTAACGAAACTTCTTCACCAATGCTAAATCCTGCACCAATCGCTATCAAATCTTTAGCTTCTTTAAAGCGGTCATAATTAGGGCCGAAAATTACCGGCAAGCCAAAGGCCGCAGCCTCTAAAGTGTTATGTATCCCCGCACCAAAGCCACCACCAATAAAGGCAATGTCGCCATATTGGTAAAGCGATGAGAGCATGCCGATATTGTCAATAATTAAGATTTGAGACGTGAGATTTGAGATTTGAGAAAAACGCGTGGCGGAATTTTCAGGCAGTAAGTTTATTAGTGTGTTAATCTTCTCTTCACTTATCTCATGCGGGGCAATGATGAATTTCCAGTCGGGGTATTGAGTAACTAATGTCGCTATCAACTCTTCATCTGCGGGCCAGGTGCTGCCGGCTATAAATGTTTTCTGGTTGTTTTTAAATTGGGCTATTTCGGGCAGGGGTTTTGGGTTTTGTGCATTGGCCCAAACCCTGTCAAAACGGGTATCGCCGCTTATAGTTACATTGTTGATATTGATGGACTGTAGTAACTGTTTCGATTGCTCATCCTGAACAAAAAAATGACTCACAAAGTTTAGCATTTTGCGATGCAGGCCGCCATACCATTTAAAAAACACCTGTTTAGGCCTGAAAATGCCCGATATGATGAATAAAGGTACCTGTTGGTTATGCAACTCATTAAAATAATGGTACCAATACTCGTACTTGGTAAATATGGCAAGGGTAGGGTTTATCGCAGCAATAAATTCGCGGGCGTTTTTGGCTGTATCTAAAGGCAGGTAATAAACTGCATCGGCAAGTGGCGTGTTTTTCCTGATCTCATATCCAGAAGGTGAAAAAAAAGTAATAACAATTTTGCTTTGCGGATGATTGGTCTTTATTTGTTCTAATACCGGCCGTCCTTGTTCAAATTCGCCCAGCGATGCAAAATGAAACCAAATACATTGTTTAAATGGCGCATATTTAACATGACGACGGCCACTTATCCATAAGGCCGCTTTTTTATTAAAGATAGAAAAGAAAAGTATTAAAACGTAATAAACGCGTAATCCTAAGTTATATAATAATAACATTTTAAATGCGAAATCAGTATCTTCGCCGGGGATAAATATAATAACAATAAAAACAATTAATTCGTGAAAATAGCTGTAGTAGGAACAGGTTACGTGGGTTTAGTAACAGGAACTTGTTTAGCCGAAACCGGCAACCAGGTTATCTGCGTTGATATCAACGAGAATAAAGTAAAAATGATGCAGGACGGCAAGTTGCCTATTTACGAGCCTGGATTAGAGTTGCTTTTTCATCGTAATATAGATCAGGGTCGTTTGCATTTTACAAGCAGCCTTGCAGATGCTATAAAAGATGCTAAAATTATATTTCTTGCTTTACCAACCCCCCCGGGTGGCGATGGTTCTGCTGATTTGAGTTATGTGCTGGGCGCATCAAAAGATATTGCGAAGCTAATTACAGAGTATAAGGTAATTGTAACAAAATCAACCGTGCCGGTTGGTACTGCCGATAAAATAACAGCGGTATTGAATGAAAATACTAATGTTGAATTTGCAGTAGTATCAAACCCTGAGTTTTTACGCGAAGGCGTAGCGGTTGAGGATTTCATGAAACCGGATCGGATTGTTATTGGCACCCTTGATGAGCGTGCCTGCAAATTAATGGGCGAATTGTATTCGCCTTATGTGCGCCAGGGTAATCCTATAATTTATATGGATCAGCGTTCGTCCGAGTTAACTAAATATGCCGCTAACTCCTTTCTGGCTACCAAAATATCATTCATGAATGAGATAGCTAACCTTTGCGAGTTGGTTGGTGCCGATGTGGATATGGTAAGGCGCGGTATTGGTGCCGATGACCGTATAGGGCGCAGGTTCTTATTCTCTGGTATTGGTTATGGCGGCAGCTGCTTCCCTAAGGATGTGCAGGCGCTGGCAAAATCGGCCAAAGAAATTAATTACGATTTTAAAATATTAAACGCCGTAATGGATGTTAATGACATCCAGCGTAAAATACTGGTTGAAAAGGTTAAGAAATACTATAATGGCGACTTGAAAAATAAAAAATTTGCTATTTGGGGCCTTGCCTTTAAACCCGAAACGGATGATATCCGCGAAGCACCGGCATTGTACATTATTGATGAGCTTTTAAAAGAAGGCGCAACCGTAGCCGCTTTTGACCCTGAAGCTATGCCAAATATTAAAGGCGTAGTAGGCGATAAAATAGCGTATGCGGATAATCAGTACGATGCATTAAAAGATGCAGACGCGTTGTTGATATTAACCGAGTGGTCGGTATTCCGCACACCTGATTTTGACCAGGTAGATTCGCTTTTAAAAGCAAAGGTTATTTTTGATGGGCGTAATTTATACGATATCCAGAAGATGATAGATTGCGGGTATTATTATAACAGCATAGGTAGAAAAGTAGTAAGCTAATGGCACGTAAACGTATATTAATTACCGGTGCTGCCGGCTTTTTGGGTTCGCATTTATGCGACAGGTTTATTAAAGAAGATTACCATGTTATAGCTATGGATAACTTAATAACCGGCGACCTGCGTAACATCGAACATTTATTTAAACTGGAAAACTTCGAGTTTTATAATCACGATGTTTCTAAGTTTGTATATGTACCCGGTGATCTGGACTTTATTCTGCATTTTGCATCGCCAGCCAGCCCGATTGATTATTTAAAGATCCCTATCCAAACCTTAAAAGTAGGTTCATTGGGTACACATAATTTATTAGGATTGGCCCGATCTAAAAATGCCAGGATGCTAATAGCGTCTACATCCGAAGTATACGGCGACCCGAGCGTTAACCCGCAACCCGAAGAATATTGGGGTAACGTTAACCCGGTTGGCCCACGCGGTGTATATGATGAAGCCAAGCGTTTCCAGGAGGCTATTACTATGGCTTACCATACTTTTCATGGCTTAGAAACCCGCATAATAAGGATATTTAACACTTATGGCCCGCGTATGCGCCTAAATGACGGGCGTGTATTGCCCGCATTTATCGGGCAAGCTTTAAGGGGCGAATCATTAACCATGTTTGGCGATGGCTCACAAACCCGCTCATTTTGTTATGTTGATGATTTAATTGAAGGGATATACCGTTTGTTGCATAGTGATTATGCACAGCCTATGAATATTGGTAACCCTGACGAAATTACTATCCGCCAATTTGGTGAGGAAATCATAAAACTTACCGGTACCGATCAAAAGCTGATAAGCCTGCCGTTACCTACCGACGACCCTAAACAGCGTCGGCCAGACATTACCAAAGCCAAAGCTATTTTAGGCTGGGAGCCGAAGGTTGGCAGGGCCGAAGGTTTAAAAATAACTTACGAGTATTTTAAATCATTACCTGACAAAGAAATACAGCATAAAGATTTTACTTATTATAATAAAAACTAATGGCTAAAATATTAGTAACCGGTGGATTAGGTTTTATTGGCTCGCATACTGTTGTTGAGCTTATAAATTCCGGGTATGAGCCTATTATTGTTGATGATCTTTCAAACTCTGATCCCAAAATAATGGATCAGCTGGCTAAAATTATAGGATACAAACCGCCGTTTTATAAGTTAGACCTTTGTGATGAGCAGGGCACTAAAGAATTAGCCAAAAAAGAGCCGGACATTGCAGGCATCATCCATTTCGCGGCTTTTAAAGCCGTTGGCGAATCGGTACAACAACCTATTAAATACTACCGCAATAACTTTTATTCGTTATTAAACATACTAAACGCGTATGACGGTAAACCGGTAAATTTTGTGTTTTCATCAAGTTGCACAGTTTATGGCCAGCCTGATGTATTACCTGTTACAGAAAGCGCTCCTGTTAAAACAGCCGAATCGCCTTATGGCAATACCAAGCAAATAGCCGAGGAGATGCTAAAAGATATGCAAACTGCAGGCAGTAGTTATAAGGTAATATCCCTACGCTATTTTAACCCGGTAGGCGCGCATAGCTCGGCCTTAATTGGCGAATTGCCAATTGGCGTGCCGCAAAACCTGGTGCCGTTTATAACACAAACAGCTATTGGTAAACGCGAAAAAATCACTGTTTTTGGTGATGATTATAGTACACTTGATGGTAGTTGCATAAGGGATTACATCCATGTGGTTGACCTTGCTAAAGCACACGTAGCTGCATTAAAACTAATGGAAGCTGAAACATTTAAAGGTTATGATGTTTTTAACATTGGTACAGGTACAGGTAGCTCGGTGTTAGAAGTAATACGTGCGTTTGAACAATCAACCGGGCAGAAACTTAATTACCAGATAGGCCCACGCCGTGGTGGTGATATTGAACAGGTTTGGGGCGATGTCAACAAATCGAAAAATATTTTAAAATGGCAAACAGAATTGGATCTGGATACCATGATGCAGTCTGCTTGGGAATGGGAAAAATATATTGCCCAAAATCCACTATAATATACTAACTAATGAAAAAAATTATAATTACAGGCGGAGCCGGCTTTATAGGCTCGCATGTTGTGCGCCGGTTTGTTAAAAACTATCCTGAATACAGTATCATTAATTTAGATAAACTTACTTATGCCGGTAACCTGGCAAACCTAAAGGATATTGAAAATGCACCTAATTATAGGTTTGTAAAAGGTGATATAGTTGATATGGCTTTTATAAATCAGCTATTTGCTGATGAGCAGCCCGATGCGGTTATACACTTAGCTGCCGAATCGCATGTTGACCGGTCTATCACTAACCCATCGGAGTTTGTTATGACCAACGTTGTGGGTACAGTAAACCTACTAAACGCTGCGCGCGATATCTGGAAAGGCAATTATACTGATAAGCGTTTTTATCATGTATCAACAGATGAAGTTTATGGTACTTTAGGAGAGGATGGCATGTTTACTGAGGAGACAGGTTATGACCCGCATTCGCCATATTCTGCATCAAAAGCAAGTTCAGATCATTTTGTTAGGGCTTATTATGATACTTATGGGTTAAATACAGTTATTTCTAACTGTTCTAATAACTATGGGTCTTTTCACTTTCCTGAAAAATTGATCCCGTTGGCTATCCATAATATCCAGCAAAAAAAGCCTGTACCTGTATATGGCAAAGGCGAGAATATAAGAGATTGGTTATGGGTTGAAGATCATGCGCGTGCAATTGATCTGATATTTCATAAAGCAGCAACCGGCACTACTTATAATATTGGCGGCCATAACGAGTGGAAAAACATCGACCTGATTAATGCGTTGTGTACTATAATGGATAAGAA
>JACMRC010000519.1 GCA_014376655.1 Mucilaginibacter sp.
CGCATAAAGTCGGTGCCGCGTAAGTCGTCGCGTGGATCGGGTTCGGTATAGCCTTTGTCCTGTGCCAGTTTAACGGTGTCATGAAAATTAGCATCGCCTTTAAAATTGTTGAATAGGAAGGATATAGTACCCGATAGGATAGCCTCTATCTTCTGCACCCTGTCGCCGCTATTCATCAGGTCTTTTAATGTGCGGATGATAGGTAAGCCTGCCCCCACATTGGTTTCGTAAAAGAAATCTACCCCATGCTGGCGGGCGCTATCCCTGAAAGTTTTGTATTGTGCATAGCTACCCGAGTTGCCAATTTTATTACAGGTTACTATGGATATGGTCGATTTTAAAACCTCGTCATAAAACTGGATAGGTACGGGGCTGGCGGTGTTATCTATAAACACACAGTTGGGCAGGTTCAGTGCTTTCATTTTCGCGATAAACGTTGCCAGGTCGGCTTGCTCGGTTGATTGGTCAAGCGTTTCTTCCCAATTGTCCAATGAGATACCATTCTCATTAAAAACCATTTTGCGGGTGTTGCTTATGCCTGCTATTTTAACCTGTATGCCGTTGTTTTCCTGTAGGAAGGCAGTGTGTGCGTTTAGCTGTCTAAACAATGTTTTGCCAATGTTACCGGTACCTAAACAGAAAGCGTACAAGGTTTTGGTTAGTTGAACAAAGAAGGCATCGTGCACCGCGTTTAAAGCTTTTGCCAAATCGGTAGCTGATACAATAACAGAAATATTATATTCTGATGAACCTTGTGCTATCGCCCTAACGTTAACACCATTACGGCCTAATGCATGAAACAACTTGCCAGATACGCCCGGAGTTTCCTTCATGTTCTCGCCCACAACGGCCAATATGGCCAAGTTCTTCTCAATCTCTACATGCTCCAGTTTTTTGGCGAGTAATTCTAACTCAAATTCCTGCTCAATAACCTGACGGGCGCGTTCTGTATCGCCGGGAGATACGGCGAAAGTTATGCTATGCTCTGATGATGATTGGGTAATCAATATCACGTTGATCTGTTCGCGCGCCAACAGTGAGAACAGCCTGCCGCTAAAGCCCGATTTACCCACCATGCCGCTACCCTCAACATTTAATATGCTGATGTTATTGATAGTAGAAATTCCTTTGATCGGCAGGTTTGATGGTTTACAAACATGCTGTATAACTGTACCTTCAAATTCAGGCTCGAAAGTGTTTTTAATAACGATAGGGATCTTCTTTAAAAACGCCGGGATCATTGTAGGCGGATAAATAACCTTGGCACCGAAGTAAGAAAGCTCCATAGCCTCGGTATAAGTAAGCTCGGTTAACGAGAATGCTTTTTTAACCATGCGTGGGTCGGCAGTCATCATGCCGTTAACATCGGTCCAGATCTGTATTTCAGACGCGTTAAGTGCCGCGCCAAATATGGCAGCTGTATAATCGCTGCCGCCACGGCCTAAGGTGGTTATTTGTCCCTCGTCATTACTGGCTATAAAGCCGGTTACAAACAGGGTTTTATCTTTATTCTCGCTGTATAATCCTCTTATTAGTTGTTCGGTCAGCTCTGTATTTACTTTGGCTTGCCCAAAAGAGCTATCGGTTTTTATCACTTCTGATGCATCAACAAAAACAGTCGGAAAATACTGCGCGGCAATTTTGCTGATCATCAGGGTAGAACAACGCTCGCCGTAGCTTACCACCAGGTCGCGGGTTTTAGGCGTTAGTTCGCGCAGGGTTAAAATACCTTGCAGCAATTCTTCTAACTGGTTAAAGTTGATCTTTAAACGCGTTAGCGCCGGGTTTTGGTCGCGGATCTCCAACAGGCCTTTTACCACTTCGAAATGGCGTTTTTCCAGGTCGGCCAGTTGCGCGGTAAAGTCGCTGCCTTTGGCTGCTTCTTCGGCCATATTGATAAGCAGGTTGGTTACACCACTCATGGCCGATAATACAACTACCGGTTTATCGGCAGCATTAACTTCCTCTTTGAGGATGTTTAACAGGGTTTGAATACTTTCGACCGAACCTACGGATGTTCCGCCAAATTTTAGAATCTTCATTGTGTGATTTGATATTAAAACAGAAAGCCTTCCTCTGTGTGGAGGAAGGCTTTCTTATGGTTTGTATTTTTATGTCTTTACACCATACGATTATCTTCCTCCGAGGCTTTTGCCGGTGGTTGTAATCGTTGTTGTGCTTGTGTTTATCAGTTTCATATAATGTCTGTAAAGTAAGTAGATATTTTTTTAATAAGCAAGGATAAAATAAAAAAAGTGGGTTTGAGGGTAAAAAGGGCTAATTTTACCGCGAATAATGCAGGGACTAATTACAAAATCAACCGGAAGCTGGTACCAGGTGCAAACGCCTGATAAGAAAAGATACGATTGCCGTATAAAAGGGATCTTCCGCATTAAAGGGATTACCACCACTAATCCACTTGCTGTTGGCGATATTGTTGACTTTGATTTAGAACCCGAGCAACAAACTGGTGTAATTACCAACCTGCATCAGCGTAAAAACTACATCATTCGTAAATCTATCAACCTGTCTAAACAAGGGCAGATCATCGCCGCAAATTTAGACCAGGCGTTGTTAGTGGTTACTTTGGCTTCGCCGAGGACATCATTAGGTTTTATCGATCGTTTTTTAGTTACTGCCGAAGCTTATGATATCCCTGCAAAATTAGTGTACAACAAATTGGACCTGTTTAGTGACGAAGGTTTGGAAATATTGGCCGATTATAAAGCCGTTTACGAAAACATTGGCTATCCATGTTATGAAGTATCGGCACTTGAAGGTACAAACATGAGCCAGGTACAGGACCTGTTAAAAGATAAAGTGACGTTATTCTCGGGGCACTCGGGTGTAGGAAAATCAAGCCTGATCAATGCCTTACTGCCCGTCCTTGAGCTACGTACCGGCGAAGTGTCTGAATGGAGTGATAAAGGCCCCCATACCACCACCTTTGCCGAAATGTTTGAGCTACCCCAAGGCGGATTTATTATCGATACCCCCGGCATCCGCGAGTTAGGTGTGATAGACATAGAAAAAGAGGTGTTATGCCATTTCTTCCCCGAAATGCGCCAGCGCATGAACAAATGCCGGTTCAATAACTGCCGCCATATAAACGAACCAGGCTGCGCCGTGTTGCAGGCGTTAGAAGATGGCGACATCTCCTTATCCCGATACGATAGCTATTTGAGTATTTATAATGGGAACGATACACGTGCGTAAGAGCGGCAGGATGGTAAGAAGCAAGAGACAGGAAGAAAAAATATCTAATAACATTAAAACAGGGTCTTGATTCTTATGTCTTGACTTCTTGATTCTATTCTATGAGAGCAGTAATACAACGGGTTTCAGAAGCATCATGCAAGGTTGATGGCAATATTACCGGGGAAATTGGTATTGGTTTTTTGGTATTGTTGGGCATTGAAGACGCCGATACCGATGAAGACCTGCAATGGCTTGCCCAAAAGATAACCGGCTTGCGTGTGTTTAGCGACGAGAATGGGTTGATGAATAAAGCCCTTGCTGATATTAATGGAGAAATCC
>JACMRC010000520.1 GCA_014376655.1 Mucilaginibacter sp.
CCAAAGCAGGGGTATGGCAAATATGTTTGAGATGTTTAATAAGATCCAGTTTTCCAGCTTGCGCCTTGCCAGCAGCCACATACCTGCCCATGCTGTTGATGATACACACGAATCCCAAACCGGGACAGTAGAGCCGGTAAAATTTTTCAATAACAGGTAAAGTACGGCCCATCCCACAAAAACTATTAGCAGGGTTACTATCCACTCTTTGCGGGTACTCCAGCTTATTTTTACGGGCGGTTCATCGCGTTTCTTTATCCAGTAGATCCAGCCATAAACGCTCATCACAACGTAATAAACACTTAGGGCTGATTCCGCATACAGGCCCGCCATCAGTAAAATATAAATGCCAATAAGGGTGCCGGCTATACCGGTGGGGTACAGTAATATGTTATTTACTTTGGCCAGCAGTACCTCGATAACGCCCAATATTACGGCCGCCCATTCCCATGGCGTAGTGTGCTGTACCTGCTCTTTAAAAAGCTGGATAATATGTTGCGCATCCATAAGTTAAAAGTTTTAAAGACTGTTTAACCGACGGAGATTTTCTTGTCGACTAAACAGTCTATGCTATTTTAATTAAAACTTGATACTTACACAGGCTAAGAAGTTAGCCGGTGCCTGGGTAAAAAAGTAGTTGTAGTTATATACTTTACCGCCTTCAATATCCGGGTAAGTTGCACCATCGCTTTGGTATTTAGCGCTGAATATGTTATTGATCAGCAAACCTATACCAATATTTTTAACACCCTTAACGCTGAAGTTATAGTTCAGCCTTACGTCGTTCACAAAATAATGCGGTAACGAGCGGCTTTGGGTTGATGTGTTGTCTAAATACTGCTGGCTAACATATTTGCTGATAAAAGCTATCTCGGTATTTTTTACCGGCTGGTAGCTGATTACACTTGAACCAATAAAGTTAGGCGAGTAGGCAATATCTGTTTTGGCGTATTGCGTAGCATCCAAAGCATTGGTATCATAATTATATAAATATTGCTTAAAGTTTTTAACCTTATTGGTGCTTAAGGTAGCCGTTGCGGCCCAGCTTAGTTGCTGTGCAATTTTAACTTTACCATTCAGCTCGATACCCGCACGGTAGCTATCGGCAATGTTGGTACGGATAGCCTCGCCAACGTCGTTAAGAGCGCCGGTTAATACCAACTGATCTTTATACAACATATAAAATCCGTTTATGCCCACGTTAAAGTTTGATTGCACTGTACGGTAGCCCGCCTCAAAATCTTTCAGGTTCTCTGGCCGTGGTCGACTTGACGGCGACGAATTGACATAGTTGCTGCGGTTAGGCTCGTGGTTACCTACAGCCACCGATGCATATATATTGCTGTTATCATCAACCTGGTAAGTAACGCCGGCTTTGGGGTTAAAGAAATTTAACATGGCTTGTTGCTGCACATTCTTCAAATTTTGATCATACCCTAAAAACGAGTAGCTGATATGGCGATATTGCAAGTCGCCATAAAACAACAGGTTACCTACATGATGCTCGGCACGGGCAAACAGGTTAAAGTCGGTTTTTTTGGCATTGTTGCGGCCATACTCATAATCTTGCGGGATGTTGGTACTTTGTTGCGTCCATTCAATATTATTATAATGGCGGCCTTTGTACTCGTTATAAGCCCCTCCCAAAGTGATATCAAATTTGTTGCTGGGCTTATAATTAAAATTATAGGTTGCGCCATAAAAATCATTATCCAACCATAAACGGCGGATCAGATCGGTATGATCTATAACCACACCGCCAACAGTAACCGGTGTTACTTGATAGTTAGCCAGGTCCTGATCGTTCTTAAACTCTTCGTAATAGCCATAGCCTCTCGTATAATGCAGCGCTCCGCTAAATGACAGCTGCGGATTGATCTGCTGGTTATATAATAGTTGGTAGTAGTTCTGGTTATAATTATCGGTTTGATTACCATAGTATTTGCCGGTCGACTTTATATAACCCAGCTCGTTGTATTTGCGGTTGCCTGCTTTTACGCTATCCTCTGGCACACCGTCCCAGGCTTGGTGAGTTTGCTCATAGCCGCCAAAAACATTTAAACGCAATACGCTGGTTTTGCCATAATAAGCACCACTTAAAAAGAATGATTTAAGCGTAGATGCCGAACGATCGATATAACCATCAGATGTCATGTTTGATAAGCGACCATCAACACTAAAATGCCCGTTCAGTAAACCTGTACCCAGGCTTACGGTATTTTTTAACGTTCCGTATGATCCGGCCGAGCTGTTTATCTCAGCATAAGCTTCATCGCGGCGGGTGGCGGTTTGGATATTGATACTACCACCAAAAGCACCTGCGCCATTGGTTGATGTACCTACACCACGCTGCACCTGGATATTATCAACTGATGAAGCAAGATCAGGCAGGTCTACAAAGTAAACGCCTTGATCTTCGGCATCATTCATGGGGATACCGTTTAGGGTTACGTTAATGCGGGTAGCATCCGATCCGCGTATGCGAATACTTGTATAGCCCACACCAGTGCCCGCGTTTGAGGTGACTACTGTTGATGGCGTTTGCTCCAGCAAATACTCAAAACCTCGGCCCGAGTTGTTTTTCTCGATGTCCTTTTTGTTTAAATTAGTAAATGCTGTTGGCGAATTGGCCGATGCACGGGTGGCGTTAACAGTAACTTCTTCGGTTACCGTATTACTGCGCGATACTGCAAAATCGACTACTGCATTAGAAAAAACTGTTATTGTTTTTTGCGCGGTTACATAGCCAATGTAGCTTACTGATACGGTATAGCTACCGCTTTTTAAATTGGTGAAAGTATACTTGCCGGCAGCGTTACTAACGGTGCTTATGGCTAAGTTTTGAATGGTGACCGTAGCGCCGGGCAGTGCGTCGCCGGCTTGCTGGTCAGTAATTTTCCCGGATACCAGGAATTGGGCAGATGCCAGGACAGGCAGCAGCAAGGCAAATAATGCCGTGAATAAATTTTTCAAAGTTTATTAAATAAAAAAATGTTAAACCATCTGCACACCAGGGTTGAATACGCAGTACACTTAACTTATTACCTCTCCCTACGCCGGCATTACCCGGATCAGGTGCATGTGATGAGTGATGGGTGATGAGTTGTGAGTGATGAGTATTAAAACTCAAAACCTATAACTCAATACTCATAACTCAAAACAATGGGTTTGATCTCAGCCTGTCTTTCAGTTTGGTTAAATATGCTGCAGCGATATTTATTCGTTCCAAAGCAAGGCACCCCTTGAGAATTATGGGGCAAAGGTATTTTTTTATTTCGGATATCGGATGTTTGATTGTGGATTTGATGGATTAGTTTGTAAATTTGGTTAAAGCACACGGTTATGACAGTAGTTGAATTAAAAGAAAAGTTGATTGCGGAGATCAATCTTATTAACGATGAAGAATTGTTAAGCAATATATTGCGGAATGTAGAACTGGAACAGGAACTTAATGAGATCTATATCTTATCAGCAGACGAAAGAGATGCAGTAAGAGAAGGTATTGAGCAAATTGAAAGCGGACAATTCTACACTAGCGACGAAGCAAATACAATTATTAATAAATGTCTCGGGAAATAAAATGGTCCAGAAGAGCGACAGGAGAATGGGTCGAGATATTGGAGTACTGGATAAAAAGAAACAAATCCTATACTTATAGTTCAAAACTTGATCAACTCCTGAAAGACACATTAAAACTAATTGAAGGACACTTCGAATTTAGTCAGATGTCCGATTACCCTAATGTACGAGTTAAAACGTTTCGCGATTATTCCATTTACTATCGGGTAGATTCTGAGTATATTGAAATTTTATCTATTCGGGATAGTCGGCGAAACCCTAAAAAGTTTAAGTTATAACTTCAAATAAAATACCTTTCTCCTTTCCCTGCAAAAAACCTACTTTTGCAAACTTTACAAAAAACGTTACCATGTTAAGAACACATACTTGCGGCGAACTAAATATCAGCAATTTAGGCCAAACAGTAACTTTATGCGGATGGGTACAGAAATCGCGCGATTTAGGCGGCACAACATTTATTGATGTGCGCGACCGTTATGGATTAACCCAATTGGTATTAAATACAGATAGCGATGCTACTTTGCGTGAAACCAGCCGCGAACTGGGCCGCGAATTTGTGATACAGGTTACCGGTACTGTTATAGAACGGACCAATAAAAATACAAAAATATCAACCGGCGATATAGAAATCACCGTACAATCAATAGAAGTGCTTAACTCATCTAAGGTTCCTCCGTTTATGATAGAGGATGAGACTGATGGCGGCGAAGAGTTAAGGGCAAAATACCGTTATCTTGACCTGCGCCGTAACCCGATACGTAATAACCTGGTGCTTCGTCATAAAATGGCGCAAGAGGTACGTAAGTATTTAGATCTGCTTGATTTTATCGAGGTGGAAACCCCGGTACTGATCAAATCGACCCCGGAAGGTGCGCGCG
>JACMRC010000521.1 GCA_014376655.1 Mucilaginibacter sp.
AACTTACTATTTTCGCGCCATTTAACCAATGCTCTATATGATTACCCTTTACTATAATACGTGATTGATTAAACTCGCCCGCCGGTTTTAGTTTTTTAGCATTGTTTGGTGCTATAAGTGAGTAAAGTGCGCCGGTAGAACGCATCGGCCCATTTTGTAACACATCCGAATGCCTTTCATCATCAACCAACTGGTGCTCAAAACCAACCGGGCTCCTGCCATCATCACCCATATACATTAAAATTCCGGGGTTGTTTTGGCGCTCCTGGAAAAGATAATAAACACCACTGTTACCCCCTTGCTGTATATTCCATTCAAAACTAAAATCAAAGTCGGTGTAGGTCTCCGCAGTCATTAAATCACCACCGCCGGTACGCGGGCGCCCGGTGCCTTTCGAGTTTTTTAAGCAACCGTCTACAATACTCCACCCCTTTGCCGGGTCGACAGTATCAAAATAACTGCGCCAGCCATTAAACGTTTTACCATCAAAAAGCAACTTATATCCGTCCTTTTTTTCGGCAGCTGAAAGGGTATTAATAGGTGTATTATCAACTTGTGCTTTCGCTGCTGTGGAAATTAAAATATTAAGGGTGATAGTTATTAAAAACAGGTACTTATTCTTTTTCATGTTACTGTGTTATTTAGGTATGTTCAAATATATAGTATCTGGCCTCATTCGTTATGTCATTAACCTAATTTAACATTTGCTTTATTGATTTAAGTGTTTATGCCCGCACCGCTCTATGTTAAACTGTGGACACCGAACCTGCGGACAACGTGTATTACTACTTTTTACAATCACAAAAAAAGTATCAATGCAAATGATAGTTTTTAACAGTATTGAGATAACTTAATACCCAGCGCTTTTCCTTCTTTTTTGTTAAATTTTTTTTTAAGCAATTGGTAATTAATGTTAATGAATAGTAATTCGTTATCGGTTACATAATAAGTTAAAATCTGTTGTTCATTAATTTTAAAGTTGGCATAGTCGCCTTTTAATGTGCTTGATTTTTTATCCCACTTAAAAATAACATTAGTGGAATCGTTGAAAAATTCGGGGCCGTATTCAAAACCTCCTGTATCGTTTCTATTATAAAATTGTTGGTTGTAAACCATCTCTAAGGTTAAGGGATTAGTTTTTTTAATTTTTGTTTCGAACCACAAGATCCTCACCCCCCAAAAAGCCTGCATATTAGCGTTTTGTGGTATGTTTAGAATTGGGATAAGTCCCTTGTCATCATATTTATAGAAGAAATAATTGTTCCACCAAATTCCAGATCCATCAGTAAATTCATTTGCTTCATAAATAATTGTCCTTCCATCGTTGGCTTTATAATATTCGATACCATTGTCATACCTTGAGTAGCCATATTGTTTGCCTATAAGCCTGCTTCCTTTAAAAAAATAAATCTCTGAATTACCCTTACAATGTCTTTGATCACCAATGCGAATTGCAAATTCATCAAACTTTTTTTTGCCCTTGTCAAAAGGAAAATATTGCAAATAAACATATCCCTTTTTGACCGAATCGAGCAATCCCTTTGCTGTACAAGTGCTATCAACTAACAGTTCACCAAATATTTTCTTTGCAATATACGGTTGTATCATTCCTAATTTGATGGCTGTCTTTAAGTTCCCAAAATCGGCTGGTGATAATTGCTTATTCATTAATTTGATTAGATTTTTAAAAACCGAATCTGCACCAAATGCAACCTTATCGGATAGTGACTGCGTGGATAAATGTCCAACACTATCCAAAAAACTTTTTAGTTGCTGTTCAGTATATTGAATTGGATGAACAGAGTCTGCGATAATGGCAATATTTTTTTTTGTTGCATGTCTTTTATTTCCCTCTCTTTTCGATTGATTACAGCTAATTAATGCAAATAAAACAAGAAGATAAGTTAGTTTATTCAATTGGATGATTAAGATAAGTAAGGGCCTATGGTCTCATAAAGTTAAGTAGTAATTGCAAATATTTAGTAGTAGTACAGATTTATTATTTAGTTTGCGCCAACGCATATTCAGGTATCTACACTTATAGTCAAAAATATTAAAGCTGGCCTTGTGGGTTCGGCACGCTAGTTTTGGTATAGCAGCGCGAATCGCTAAAGTCCGTGAAAAGTATCCAGTTAACATAAACGTGGCCGCTTACAGTTGCACTCGTTCAAGTGCAGGCGCTTGAACAGGCGCTGGTAGGGATTGTAGATTGTGACTTTTATGCGGTATGGAGCCATGACGATCCAAGTTTCCATCTTATTAAAAATCCTGTTATATTAGACATCGAAAAGCCATACCTGGCTATTAACAATTAAATAACTTAATCATAATTAACATGAGCAAGACAACAATCAACGTTATTTACTGGATCACAACCGGATTGATATTGGCTATGATGCTATTTTCGGCAGCCTCAAGCTTTATGGAAAATCCAGATGGCGCAAAAATGCTGGCTGCATTGGGTTACAGGCCGTATGTATTACACTTTTTAGCGGTAGCCAAAGTATTGGGCGTAATAGCTATCCTTACACCGGGTTTTCCGCGGCTTAAAGAATGGGCTTACGCGGGTTTTATGTTTGATCTTATAGGCGCAACCTATTCTTTTTATGCTTCGGGCTTTGCTTTTAAGGACTGGGCATTTATGCTGGTATTAATTATCGTATTGGCGTGCTCGTATATTTTCTATCATAAACGATTAAAGTTAAAAGGTACTGTAGGTGGGAGCGCGGCGTAATAAACAAATCTGAAAAGGTTAAACGTAGATAGGTTCGCCGGACGCAAAACATTGCTCTACATCATGGCAATCCTTATATCCTACGAATCATGGTTCAGGCAACAAAAAAAGCGGGCCAGATAAATCTGAACCCGCTTTACAATTATAAACCTACAACCTAAAAGAAAAGACTGTTATAAAGCGTAACGTAGTGTTACACCAATTGTACGTTGGTCGCCAAGTACACCTGCGTATTGGCCCGCGTTACCACCTGCCGGTAACAATTGCTCAAAATAGTTTTGGTTAAGTATGTTACGGCCCCAAACGTAAGCACCTAAACCATGTGTAGCTTTAAAACCTAAACGTGCGTTAAGTAAACCATAACCGGCAATATTTAAATAAGCCGAAGGCGTTGCACTTGAAGAGAACGACGAACGGAAAGATTCATCAACCGCCACAAAGAATTTTGATGTAGTGTTATTTACAAATTTAGCATCGGTAGCAAACTCGCCACCTATTGATCCTGCCCACTTTGAAACACCGGGAAGCAATGCGCCCGAGATATCTTTAAATGCAGGTAATAAACCTGTTTCTTCTAACGGAAGTGGTGCATTGGTGAATTTAACATATTTGGCATCAGTGTAAGCAACGGATCCGTATACTGAGAAATTTTGGGTGGCTCTGTAGCTGCCATCAAATTCTACACCTTTTACATTTACTTTTTCAGCATTGGCAATGTACCCACGGTTAACGGTCAAATCTGCCGATTGAACGTTTGTCTGGTAATTGTCGATATCTGAATTATGGAAAGTAAGATTCAAAATCAGGTTAGTCAACGGTGTGCTTTTAATGCCAAACTCAACGTGTTTTGTTTTCTCCGGTTTGATCACAGCATAGTCTAATATGGTTTTACCGGCTTCTGGCGATGGCAAACCAGCCACGTTTACACCTACAGGCTTATAGCTTGTTGAGTAGGTTGCGAAAGCGTTAAGTTTTGTATTTGGCCTGTAAGCGGCAGTTAAAGAGTAAGTGAAGTTTTTCTCATCAACATTGGTTGCATAGTTTTGACTGCTATAAACTCCGGTTTTAATTTTTTGAAGTTCTGTTTTTACGGCAGCGCTATAGCTACTGTTAGCAATATCTAAACCACCTTTTGCAACGCGATCGTAGTATACGTCTTTTTTATCGTAGTTGATACGGCCACCTGGTATTAGGTGGAACCCTTTAAAAAGTTCATAATCAACACTGGCAAATGCTGCGGCGCTTTTTGATTTGATAGAAGCATCGGTATAAATACCATATCCTTCCAACAAACCTGGTGTGGCCCATAATTGATCGTTAGTTGTGCCAGGGGTATTGGCATTGTTACCTGTTGAGCTTTTTGCGAAGCGGTACTGCGCTGCGCCAGACTCCTCTGTACCGCTAATTTTAACTACCTGGTCAAGATAAAATAAACCAACTACACCGCTCAATTTTTCAGCAAAATTACCTGCATAGCGCACTTCTTGCGACCAGTTATGATGTTTTGCAGGATTTTGTGATTTTTGTAATACCGGTAAACCTGTAAAATCCCTGTCGTTTGATGGATCCCAGTTCCAGTAACGATATGCCGTAGTTGAGGTTAAAGTACCCGGACCTATCTTGAAATCGCCATTTAATGAAACACCGCCTAATTGGTTGCCAGATTTCCACGGCGTATCATGATCTATAACACGATCAAAAGCGTTTGTTGATGGCAGCGTATAACCTAAGTCGGCTATGATTGCATTAAACTGGCGATAAGCGGCGCGTTTAGTTGGTGCAATACCGGCAATTACCTGTGCATACCCATCAGGTTTTTGATCTGACGCGTCACCTGATAAAGTAATATCAACATTGTCAGACGGTTTGTACAGGAATTGCACGCGGGCACCTAAATTATTAAGGTCGTTAGTTGCACGCCCGTTACGAACGTTTTGAACCAAACCATCGCGCTGCGTGCCCGAGAATGATATACGCGCCGCGATATTTTTGGTTAAAGGGCCTGTTACCGCTGCTTTAGCTTGAACATAACCGAAGTTACCAAAACTGGTTTCGAAAGTTGCACCCGGCGTAAAGCTTGGTTTACGTGTTGTAATGTTAAAGGCACCGGCAGCGGTGTTTTTACCAAATAAGGTACCTTGCGGGCCACGTAATACTTCAATATTTTCTACGTCGATAAAGTCAAACGTTGCAACTGCAGGACGTGCAATGTAAACACCGTCTACATAAACGCCAACACCCGGATCAAGTCCGTCATTAGTTAAACCAAATGGTGAACCAATACCACGAATATTGATACCTGTGTTACGCGGATTTGAAGTGTACAATTGTAATGACGGTACAAATTGCTTAACCAGGTTAACGTTAAATGCACCGGCCTCATCAATTTGTTTACCACCTACTACCGAAATTGGAATAGGTACATCCTGTAAAAGCTCTTTACGGCGGCGTGAAGTAACCACAATCTCGGTTAGCTGGTCATCGCTAATCAACACAAACTCGGTAGCTGTAGGTTGTATGGTTATGATCTGGAAATCCTGTGGTTTGTAGCCTACAGAACTTATCCTGATATAAAATGGAACATCTATATTTGTTGTAAGAGAGAATTGTCCGTTTTCATCGGCAGCTGTGCCAACTTTAGTGCCTCTTATAAGCACGCTTGCATGTGGTACCGCGGCACCTTTGCTATCCTTTACCACACCGGTAAGCGTTTTTTGTGCAAAAACAGCTACCGACGAAAGAATTAAAAAAGTTAAGAGTAAGGTTTTTTTCAAATAGGAAATAAGTTTCATTGCTGATATATGGTTAAGAATTGAGTTGTTTGAAATTTTGTAGATTATTAATAGCGTAATTTGTTGTCGATTAACAACAGCAACATCCGGAAGCGATGTGCATTTGGGCAGAAGAGTGGTGTGGTGTTTTGATTAAATACATAAAGTCTATAGAATAAGTAGACAAAAGTATTTAAATAAATTGAAATCCAAATTTTTTTTTTGAAAAAAGTTTTTTTGAGGAGATAATAAAGTCCAACAAAGCATCCGATTGCTACAAACCTTTTCGCTCAAAAAAGACGAACTTTATAGATTTCCTGATAGATATAAGCTGATATTATAAAGAAATAGGCACTTTTTACTTAATTTTCTTCACTTAATCCTTTATTTATCCTCAAAATCACTTAAATCGTGTCAAAAAATGCAATATTTGTGGCGATATTGACACTAAACAATGGCATTTATCTATAAACGAATAGTAATAAAAATAGGCTCGAACGTATTAACGCAAAGCAATGGCCTCCCCGATCAGCAGCGGATAAGCAAGTTGGTAGAGCAGATCGTCGCTCTGAAACAACAAGGTATAGAGGTTACATTGGTATCATCT
Source organism: Mucilaginibacter sp. (assembly GCA_014376655.1). GTDB lineage: Bacteria > Bacteroidota > Bacteroidia > Sphingobacteriales > Sphingobacteriaceae > Mucilaginibacter. The sequence continues at coordinate 6,113 of JACMRC010000521.1, forward strand.
GGTGCTGTTGCGTCAGGCCGTAGCCTGATAACTGTTTCTGATAAGAACGATGCTATCGCTACGCGCCAGCTGCTTGCTTCTATCGGCCAGGTTAAACTTATAAATACTTACGCGCAATTGTTTGAGAAGCATGAAATGCTATGCGCACAGGTATTGGTAACCACCGAAGATTTTAAGGGCCGTACACATTATTTAAACATGAAGAACTGCCTGGAGATATTATTACAGCACCAGGTTATCCCCATAGTAAATGAGAATGATGTAGTATCGGTAACCGAATTAATGTTTACCGATAACGATGAGTTGGCCGGTTTAATAGCATCTATGCTAAATGCACAAGCGCTTATAATTTTAACTAACGTGGATGGCATTTATGATGGTAACCCTAATGATAAAGAGTCGGCCATAATTACCGAGGTTGCAGATGCGGGAATAGATTTTGCATCGTTTGTAACGTCCGGTAAATCGCAATTTGGGCGTGGCGGGATGATCACCAAATCGCACATGGCACAAAAAACCGCTAAGCTGGGTATAGCTGTACACATAGCTAATGGCACTACTGACGATATTTTATTGGATGTGCTTAATGGATCGGCAAAACATACCCGCTTTGTGCCAAACAAAACCGCGTCCGAAAAAAAGAAATGGATAGCTCATTCAGAGAAATCGGCTAC
>JACMRC010000522.1 GCA_014376655.1 Mucilaginibacter sp.
GCGACAACTGTACTTTACGAAACAGCACCACCATTGGCAATAAAAAACAAGCAGACGGCACTTTTGGCCCTGCGCCACGTATTGGCAACAATGTAGATATTGGCGCCAACGTGATAATTATTGGGGATATTGAGATTGGTGATAACGTAGTTATTGGCGCAGGGTCGGTGGTTACTAAAAGCATACCGGCAAACAGTGTGGCGGTGGGTAACCCCGCCAAGATATTAGATAAAAAAGAAACTACAGCATAACAGGCTACAGCATTAATGGATAATAATTTAACCGACCGTTCTTTTTGGAAAGCATTTTGGGAATCAAGAATTGGCCTGATATTTAATATTAAGCGCGATTATATTTTTGGCGACACACTGGGTAAACTCAAAGCCAAAAAAGGCTATCAAACAGCGATAGAGTTAGGCGGTTTCCCGGGATATTATACCATCTATCTTAAAAAATATGAGAACATGGATACCACCCTGTTTGATTATTTTGTGCATCAAGGGTTGGTTAATGAACTGCTTGAAGTAAACGGCCTGAAAGAAACTGACATAAATATCATTGAGGCCGACTTGTTTAGTTACAAGCCCGAAACACAGTACGACATGGTGCTGTCCTTTGGTTTAATAGAACATTTTAAAGATACCAAAGCCATTATAGCAACTCATCTACCCTTTTTAAAAGATAACGGGACGTTGTTTATAACTCTTCCTAACTTTAAAAGTATAAACGGGTGGGTGCAACGTAAATTCGACCTGGAGAATTACAATAAACATTATATCGAAAGCATGAACCCGGCTTTGTTGGCAAGCTATTGCAAAGAGTTAGGTTTAAAAGAAGTTGAATCATACTATCATGGCAAGTTCTCTATGTGGTTAGAGAATAAAGGCACACAATCTGCATTAGCTAAAGCTTTTGTTAAAAGCCTGTGGTTTACCGGGAAGGTATTTACAAAGATATTTCCATTTGAGAGTAAGGCATTATCGCCTTATATTGTGTTGAAGGCGACGAAAGGGTAATGCATCAAAAAGGGGTGTCAGGGTGACAGCCTCCGCGTTATTTTGCAACTTTTATCTTCCACTGTTTAAATAACCGTATGCCTCTTTGCAGTAAAGTACCTTTACGATTTTTAAGGAAGCGCTTAATCGCTATGTGTGCCTGCGCATTTTCTTTAATATCTGTCGGGAAATTTTTAGTCGGCTTGTCTGCTATATTGACACCGTACATGTTTTCGATATTAGAGTGAACCCCGGTACCATCATGCCCTATGTTATGCACCAGCGAGTGCGAGGGATTGAGTGTAAGCCCTCCATTTAGAAAAATGGACGCATACCATCTTATTGCCCACGAGTTGTTTTTACCGGCCTTAAACTCCTCCATTTGCTTCCAGAAGTTCATGGTATAATCGATAGAGAAGTCATGCTTTTTCTCCAGGTCAAACTGGCCCATCAGCTTATTAACATCCGGTTCAAAATTACGCCAGGCCCTTGCCCAGGTTGCCCAGCCCCAACTTGTGGCTATTCGGTAAAAAAACGCATCGGGCAGGGTTTTATCGTCCAGGTTATACATGTAAGCGCCAATATGCATTACGCTATCTTCGTGCTGGTATTTTTCCAGTCCCTCGTTAAAATATTGCAGGGTATAAGGCGACGAGATCAGGTCATCCTCAAACACAATAATCTTACCAAACTCGCTTACTAACTGGCTAACACCAATAA
>JACMRC010000523.1 GCA_014376655.1 Mucilaginibacter sp.
GATATGAAGCCAAGCGGTAAATATATGATGGAAGACCTGCACAACGTTGGCGGTGTACCTTCGGTAATGAAATATTGCCTGGCACAAGGTTGGTTACATGGCGATTGCCTAACTGTTACCGGTAAAACCATTGCCGAGAACTTAGCAGAAGTACCTGAGCTTTCATTTGACACACAGAAAATTATATGGCCGGTTGAAGCGCCTGTAAAGGCTACCGGTCACTTACAGATATTGTATGGCAATATTGCCACAGGTGGTAGCGTAGCCAAAATAAGCGGTAAAGAAGGCACTCATTTTGAAGGCCCTGCCCGTGTATTTGATGGCGAATTTGAACTGATAGCAGGCATATCAAGCGGCCGAGTCAAAAAAGGTGATGTGGTGGTTATCCGCAACGTGGGCCCTAAAGGCGCGCCGGGTATGCCAGAGATGCTTAAACCAACATCAGCCATATTTGGCGCAGGTTTGGGCAGCTCGGTAGCATTAATTACCGACGGTCGCTTTAGCGGTGGCACACACGGTTTTGTGGTGGGCCACATCACCCCCGAAGCTTTTGACGGCGGTGCTATAGGTTTAATTAAAGACGAAGACAAGATCATTATTGATGCTACAACAAACCAGATCAATGTGATAATAAGCGACGAAGAAATGGCGGCACGTAAAGCAGCCTGGATAGCACCAAAATTAAAAGTAACCAAAGGCCTATTATATAGATATGCCAAAACAGTTTCAAATGCGGCCGAAGGTTGCGTAACAGACGAGATGTAGATAAGGTAAAAGTCAAAATTAAAAAGTAAAAAAAGGCTTTACCAATTAAAATAAATCCGAAATCGAAAATTCGATATCCGAAATAAAAATAAGAGTATGGAAGTTGCACAACAGGAAATACTAACACAAGCACCCGCTAAAGAAACCACCAAGGTTTCCGGATCGGTTGCATTATTAGAAGCATTAATTGCAGAAGGCGTTGATACCATCTTCGGATATCCGGGTGGTGCCATTATGCCTATTTATGATGCTTTGTATGATTATAATGATAAGTTGAACCACATATTGGTTCGCCATGAGCAGGGCGGTACACATGCCGGCCAGGGTTATGCACGTACATCGGGCAAAGTGGGTGTGGTTTTCGCAACCAGCGGCCCCGGCGCTACTAACCTGGTAACGGGCTTAGCCGATGCACAGATAGACAGCACACCATTAGTTTGTATCACCGGCCAGGTTTTCGCGCACCTTTTAGGTACCGATGCTTTCCAGGAAACAGATGTAATAAACATTACCACCCCGGTTACCAAATGGAACTACCAGGTAACTGATGCTAACGAGATCCCTGAGGTTATTGCCAAAGCGTTCTACATCGCCAAAAGCGGCCGCCCCGGACCAGTATTGATTGACATCACAAAAAACGCGCAGATTCAGTTATTTGATTACGAAGGCTATACCAAATGCGAGCATATCCGCAGTTATCGCCCAAAACCAATTGTACGTACACAGTATGTAGAGCAGGCAGCTGCTTTAATAAACCAGGCTAAAAAACCATTTATATTATTTGGCCAGGGTGTATTATTAGGCAGTGCCGAGCAGGAGTTTAAAGCTTTTGTTGAGAAGAGCGGCATCCCGGCAGCTTGGACAGTATTGGGTGCAGGCGCTATCCCTACAGATCACCCTTTAAACGTGGGTATGTTAGGTATGCATGGTAACTACGGGCCAAACGTTTTAACTAACGAGTGTGATGTATTGATCGCCATCGGTATGCGTTTTGATGATCGCGTAACCGGCCGTTTAGATAAATATGCTAAGCAGGCACAGGTTATCCATTTGGATATTGACCCTGCCGAGATTGACAAAAATGTTAAAACAACCGTACCTGTTTGGGGCGATTGTAAAGAAACTCTGCCTTTATTAACCGCGTTGGTTGAAGAAAAAAAACATACCGAATGGGTAAACCTATTTAATGATTATACCCGCAAAGAAATTGAAGCCGTAATACATGACGAACTGAACCCAACATCGGGCGAAATGACCATGGGCGAAGTTATAAAACAGCTAAACGACCTTACCAAAGGCGAAGCTATTATTGTTACCGACGTTGGCCAGCACCAAATGGTAGCTTGCCGCTACGCTAAGTTTAACAATACACGCAGCAACGTTACCAGCGGCGGTTTAGGTACTATGGGTTTTGCATTACCTGCAGCCATAGGCGCTAAATATGGCGCTCAGGACCGTACCGTAGTAGCCATTATTGGCGACGGTGGTTTCCAGATGACTTGCCAGGAATTAGGCACTATTATGCAAAGCGGTGTTGATGTGAAGATCATCATCCTTAACAACCGTTTCTTAGGAATGGTGCGCCAGTGGCAGGAGTTGTTTAATGATCGCAGGTATTCGTTCGTGGATATTCAAAGCCCCGACTTTGTAGCCTTAGCTGCAGCTTACCGTATTCCGGGCAAGTGCATTAACGAGCGCGAAGAGCTACAAGGCGCTTTAAAACAAATGCTGGATAATAAAGGATCATTCCTGTTAGAAGTGATGGTTACTAAAGAGAACAATGTGTTCCCGATGGTACCGCAAGGATGTAGTGTTAGCGAGATCAGGCTTAAATAGGCGAAAAGGTAAAAGCTGAAAGCTAAAAGGTTAATGACCAATGACAGCGAAGCGAAATGACCAATGACTAATTAAATGAAACAATGAGCAATCAAGAAATAGTACAGCAAGAATATAACATCACTATCTACACAGAAAACCAGGTTGGTTTATTGAACAGGATAGCGATCATATTCACGCGTCGTAAAATAAATATAGATAGCCTGAATACTTCTCCGTCAGAGATTGAGAGTATCCATCGCTTTAATATAGTAATAACCGAATCGGAGGAAGTAGTACGCAAACTTACCCGCCAGATAGAAAAACAGGTAGAAGTTTTAAAAGTATACTACCATACCAACGAGGACGTGATTTGGCAGGAACTGGCGCTTTACAAAGTATCTACAGATGTAATTGCCGAGAAAGTAAGTGTTGAGCGTTTGCTGCGCGAAAATGGCGCTCGCGCGGTAGTTATCCGTAAAGATTATACCGTGTTTGAAACAACAGGCCATCGCGAAGAAACTGATAACCTGATCAGCATATTACAACCATTTGGACTTATTGAATTTGTACGCAGTGCACGCGTTGCTATCATTAAAGACAGCGAAGGCTTTAACAGTAAGCTACGCGAGTTTGAACGTTTAGAACCGGGCGAAGATGCGGTAGAAAACGAGTATTTAAACAA
>JACMRC010000524.1 GCA_014376655.1 Mucilaginibacter sp.
AAAGGTTTTGGCGAAAGCCCTTAGATTCCTATTTACTCTTACCCGTTCCTTAAAAGGAACGGCAATGAATGACCTGTTGTTTTATCAATTCATTACCGTTGGCTTCAGCCAACGGGTAAAGAGTCATTAAAACAGGGCTTTAGCCCCCAATAGCGACAATTTGATTTGCACCCAAATGCCCCCGGATGATTATGGCAGCAATCATTTTTAAACGTGATTTTCCCGGGACCTAAGCGTGTCATTTCTCCTTCAGAACTCGCAGGGTTTGATAAGTCAGAATGACAAAACAAAAACATAATATCCTACTATTGTTCCCCCTTTAGGGGGCTAAAACTCCAACTCCAGCAACATCGGGCAATGATCAGAGTGTTTTGCTTCCGGCAAAATAGCAACCCGTTTAATATTATCCTCCAGCTCTTTACTTGCCATGGCGTAATCAATGCGCCAGCCTAAGTTTTTGGCGCGGGCATTAAAGCGGAAACTCCACCAGGTATAGTTATGTGGTTCTTTGTTTACATGGCGGAAGGTATCCACATACCCCGACTCGATAAAGTTTTCCATCCATTCCCGTTCTTCCGGTAAAAAACCGGATGAGTTGGCGTTTGATTTTGGGTTGTGGATATCAATAGGTCGGTGGCAAATATTGTAATCGCCGCAAATAACCAGGCGCGGATGAGTAACTTTTAATAGGGTAAGATATTTACCAAACTCGTCCAAAAAACGGAATTTAAATGCCTGCCTGTCCTCGCCGCTTGAGCCTGATGGGAAATAAACACTCATTACCGATACCTCATCAAAATCAACACGGATGTTGCGCCCCTCACGGTCGAAATCGGCAATGCCGCAGCCGTACTCTATATGGTTTGGTACGCTTTTGGTTAAAATGGCGGTACCACTATAACCTTTCTTTTCAGCCGGGAACCAATAGTGTTTATAGCCTAACGCGTCTACTAAGTGCAGTTCGGTAATTACCTCAGGGGTAGCCTTAATTTCCTGCAGGCAAATTACGTCGGCATCGGTAGCCTGTACCCATGCCAGCCAGTTTTTATTTATCGCAGAGCGGATGCCGTTAACGTTGTAGGTAATTATCTTCATGCCCCCTAACCCCCTAAAGGGGGAATTTTTTAAGTTTATATTATAATAAATAGTTTAATCAAAAGCTCCCCCTTTAGGGGGTTGGGGGGTTATAGCCCTAACAGTTTATCCAAATCCTTGCACTCACCTTTTTTCAACACGGTAACTGTCATAGGTACATTTTCTAATGGCCTGTCATGTTCATCTTTTTTTACAGCAGCTATGCGGTCAACCATATCAATGCTGGTAACTACTTCGCCGTAAACGGTGTAACCCTGATCAAGATGAGGTGCGCCGCCAACCGATTTATAAATTTCGCGTTGGTTTGCAGGTATTATGCGGCCTTTTAGGCGGCCTGCTATCAGTTTATCTAAATCATCATCAGTAAAGCGTTTGCCTTCTACAATATAAAACTGGCAGCCGCTTGATGCTTTAGCCGGGTTATCATCGCGGGCAGCTGCTAATGCGCCACGTTTGTGGAAAAGAGACTCATAAAACTCGGATGGTACGGTATAACCAACATCGCCGTTTCCTAACTCGGCACCTGCTTTGTTTTTGCTGGTATCGCGCGAATCGGGGTCACCACCCTGGATCATAAAGTTTTGTATCACCCTGTGAAACAGTGTGCCGTTATAAAAACCTTTTTTAGCAAGCTTGATAAAATTATCTCGGTGCTGCGGGGTTTCGTTATATAAACGGATGGTCACAGCACCATACGAAGTGCTTATTTTTACATATTGGTTTTTTGGTGGCTTTGCAAAAGCGGTAACTGTAATTAGCAGCAAGATTAGGGTAAAGAGTTTTTTCATATTTATTTATAAAATAAAGTACGCGTCATGCTGAAACAAGTTCGGCATGACTTTTTTACTTAATTAATTTCGTCCTCAAAATAGGTAATTATTAGTGATTTTAATACCATTTCCTGTTCTAATACCGTGTAGTTAGGTATTACGTTCACCAGTTTCCAGTGTGGCCAGCCATCCTGGTCTAACCCCTCCAACTCATAAAAGCCCATTAGGCTAAATAATTTGCAGTTGGCTATATGCATCAGCTCTTCTTTTTGGCGTTTGCTAAACTTGCGCGGGCCCTGGCCCAACTCCTGCACACCAATTAAAAATAGCATTACTTTAACATCGGGTGTATCGCTGTCAAAATCCTGCGCTATACGCTGTTGTAACTCACTCCATTTCTTGTTAATCTCTGCCGGTGTCATGCCAGCAAATATACATTGCAGGCGGTTCTATTTATAGAGAAAATGCAATTACTATTGCAACAATATTGCTTTTGCTTGTTGATTTTACATTTTAATGCTTAATTTTGCGGTAGATTTAAAAAAGCACCTGCTTATTTTGAAAAGGAACAAGGCAAATATATTTTACTCGTGGCTGTTATTGGTCTGCTTTATAGCGGGGCAGTATACGGTTTATACCCACCAGCATAAAATTAATGCCAGCCAAAGCTCTAAATCGACAGACGTAGCTAAAAACCTATCGCGCACAATAGTTAAAGAGAAATGTTCGGTATGCGATGCTATGCACCATACAAACGCGGTAATTAACCACGTCACTTACTTTAATCCCAATATTGTTACAAAGCATTTTTACAAGGTTTATAACTACGATTTTGTAAGTATTGCGTTGGTATTGTCAGCCGGGCGCGCTCCCCCGGTTTTAGCATCCTGCTAAATTATAATTTGACGATTGTTTTATCGTTCAAAAAGTACCCTAACAATATTTAAGAGCAACAAGTATGCAATTCTATTTAAAGAATAGTGTACTCAAAATCACAACTTCATAATGAAAGTCCATATAAAATTAATAGGCCTGCTATTTATACTGCTGACAAATACAGTCATTGCTAAAAACACTGATCCAGAGCCTGGCACAATATCCGGTACCGTAACCGATAAGAAAGACGGCACAGCAATTATAGGTGCCACAGTAAGCATCCCCGATTTAAAAACCGGAACTATTACTGACGCTAACGGAAAGTTTACTTTAAGCCATCTATCAAAAGGGACATATATTGTACAGGTTAGCTATGTGGGTTATTCAAGCGTTACAAAACGCGTTGATTTCTCTAAAGCGACAGTTCTGGATGTGCAGCTGCAAACATCCTTTATAGAAGCCGGCGAAGTTATTATTACAGGCGTAAGCCGCGCTACCGAATTAAAACATAGCCCGATACCAATGGCTGCGGTAGGTAAGGCATTTATAGACCAGCGGTCGGCAGCGGGCAATGTTATCGACATGATAGCCAATTTGCCGGGTGTAAGTGCCGTAACTACCGGCCCAAATATCTCTAAGCCATTTATACATGGGTTAGGTTATAACCGGGTTATTACACTGATGGATGGTATACGCCAGGAAGGCCAGCAATGGGGCGACGAACATGGGGTCGAGGTCGACCAAAACTCGATAGACCGCGTGGAAGTAATAAAGGGCCCGGCCAGTTTAACTTACGGATCGGATGCTATTGGTGGTGTGGTAAATTTAATATCGCCGCCACCTGTGCCTGAGGGGACAATTTCGGGATCGGTTATGGCAACTTATGGCACTAACCAGGGGTTGTTTAATAACTCGCTAAGGTTACAGGGCCATAACAATGGTTTGGTATGGGGAACGATTCTATCAGCCAAAGAAGGCAAAGCTTACCAGAACCAACACGATGGCCGCGTATTTGCAACCGGCTTTCAGGAGAAAGATGCGCGGGCTATGATCGGCCTTAATAAAGCCTGGGGATATTCCTATTTGCATGCGTCGTTATTTGATGACCAGCAGGCTATTCCTGACGGCAGTCGTGATGATGTGACACGCCAGTTTACTAAGCAAATTACAGAGGATGATTTATTCAGGCCGATTATTTCGCCGCAGGAATTAAACTCATACAGCATCCCTACTTTGCACCAGCATGTGCAGCTTTACCGCATTTATAACAATAGTAATTTCATCCTTAATAATGGTGCAAACTTGTTTGTGAATTTAGGCTACCAGTATAGCCATAGGCGGGAGTATACCCATCCCGAAGATGCCGCAACCGCGGGACTTAACCTGCATTTAGCTACTTACACTTACGATTTTAAATACAACCAAACTTTTGGTGACGACTACGAAACCACCTTCGGACTTAACGGGCAATACCAAAACAATACCATTGGTGGCGCTACCGCTTTCCCCATCCCGGCTTATCACCAGTTTGATATTGGGCCATTCGCAGTTATAAAAAAGAGCTTTGGCAAGTTAGACCTATCCGCAGGTGCACGGTATGATTATCGATCGTTTAACGGGCAACCCGCTTATATTGATACCTTAAGCGCTAAGTACCCGCAACTATATACCGGCAGCAATACATCAGCCACAGGCGTTATTAAACAGTTTGATGCTTTGAGTAAAAGCTTCACCGGGTTTTCGGGTAGCTTTGGGGCAAC
>JACMRC010000525.1 GCA_014376655.1 Mucilaginibacter sp.
CAAACTGCCGACTATACACTGCCAACTGATCTATTCCTTAATAGCCGTAACTTCCGATCCATCCGCGCCTTTGGTCGAGAAGATGAGTTGCTTGCCATCAAACTTCTCAATGTAAAAGGGGAACTCCCTAAGACCTGTAGCTAAGATCTCTTTATAGCGGATGTTTGGGCCATAAATGGTAAACGTGCCATGCGATAGCACCTTGCTATCCCAGTTAATTATCAAGCTGTCCTTATCTGTAAATTGGATATATGGCTTTTGCTCAAGTAGTGTCATATTGCCCACGCTATCCGGCGGACTGGCGTTTGGGTTACGTACTCTTGTGTATTTCCACTTGCCGTATAAATCCTGCGGCGATACAGCTGATTTGCATGCCGCAAAACACAGCACTGTTGCTAATAAAAGTAAATGGTAGTATTTCATAGTATAATTATAATGTTACTTTCTTTTCGCCGGCATCTACGCCTTTAATAAACTTTATAAGGCCCGCCATATAGGTTTGCTGGTCGTCATACATGCTCATGTGGCTGCCATTGGCGCAATATAGGTAACTGCCGTTCTGAACTTTGGCTGCAATCATTTTCATATGCGCGGGATCCATGGTATCATATTGACCACCAATGCTCAAAGTCGGTACCGATAGTTTTGGTAGGTCGGGCACGCGATCCCATTTCTCCAGTTTGCCGGAAACACCAAATTCGCTTGGCCCCTGCATGGTTACATACAACGAGTTGTTTAATTTACTCATCGCTCGGTTTAGTGGCTCAGGCCATTTATCAAATGGTAAGCGGCAAATATGTTTGGCGTAAAAGTTTGGCATAAGTAAACCCATGTATTCCGGGTTTGCGAAATCTTTTTTGGCTTCCAGTTCGCGGATGCGGGCCAATACTTTTGGGTCAAATTGCTTAGACAGCACATCCTCGGCATATTTACCATAGGCCGGGCAGCTCATCATCATGTTTGATATGATCAACCCTTTCAAATGCTGCTGGTATTTAAAAGCATACTCGGCAGCCAATATACCTCCCCATGAGTGACCTAATAAATAAAAGTTATCCTTATCCAACTTTAAAGCCTGGCGCACCTGCTCAACCTCTTCTACATAACGCGGCAAACTCCACATGGATGTGTCTTTTGGGTTATCAGAGTTACCGCAACCCAATTGGTCGTAATAGATTAACTCAATACCCTCGGCAGGTAAGAAGCTTTCCATACATTCAAAATATTCGTGTGTAGCGCCGGGGCCGCCGTTTAATAATAGTAGTTTTATCTTGGGGTTATTGCCCAGTTTTTTAGTCCAAACGTTGAATTTGCCTTTGGGCGTGGTTATTTGCACTACCTGCACGCCGCCATTTTTAACGCCGGCAGTGGTATCTTTAAAATAAGAGCTTAATGAGATCTCCGACTTGGTATCGGCAGACAGTTGTTTACAAGCTGATAGGGCTGCAACAGTGAATAAGAACAAACCAAAGGCTAATTTTTTCATGTAGTGATGAATTTGGATAGCCCAAGATAGTAAATGGATTTTTAATTACTCTTTTTTAGATTCTTCTGTAATTTCTGCTCCGCTTTCTTTACTTCGTCTTTTTCGCTTAAAGGAGAATCGGTTTTTATTTCCTTGTTGGTTTTAACAGCAATTTTCTTATCGGATGAACCTGTTGTTGCTGGTTTAACGGTTTTCATAATTACGAAGTTTAATTTACAGGAGTGAGTGACCTGTACTAATTAAACTTATGAAAACGGAAAGTGTTTGACTCGATTTGACACGATTGAGGGATTATAGGATTAAATAAGGGATGTATTTAGGATGTAATTTTGTAATCCTGTTAACAAATAAAGGATTTACGTCGCCATAAATCCTTTATTTAATCTTGTAAATCCTAAAATCGTGTTAGTTTTTATTAGCCTTCTTTATACTATCAGCTTTAGCTTTTGCCCTGTCTTTAAAAAAGCCTTTCAGGAAAAAGTTATGCTGCGCAGCTTCAAGGTCGTCATTTAACTTGATAGAGCCTGCCTGCAGGTTTTGTATAGTATTTTGGATCTGTGCCGCCGCTTTAGGGTCGTTTAATAAAACGCCTACCGCGTTGTCTGTACGGTTAAACTTGTCGCTGGCTGTTTTTAAGTTATTAGTAGCCGCTGTAGTATTAGCCGCTGCTTCTTTAAGCTGGTTAGCTGCTGCCTGTATGGTATGGAACGTAGCCGTATCGGTAAGCATTTTATCGGCAAGGCCGCCTTTGGAGTTCATTTTGGCACTAAAATGTTCCAGGTTAGCAGCTAAACGGGCCGCTGTTGCGCTGGTGCGTTCGAAATTGCTCATGGCATTTCTAAACTGGTTACCAACTGCGCTATCGGCCATTAAAGTGCCTACGGTGCCTTTGCCTTGTAATATTTTACGGCTTAATAATTTAAAATCGCCGGTTATTGATAGTAAGTTTTGATTGTTTTGTTGTAATACCTTTAACATATCATCTGTCGATGTTATTTTTTCGGTTTGTAAAACGTCGCCATCCTGCACAACAGGGGCCTGCGGGCTGCCGCCATCAATTACAATGATCTTGTTACCTATCAAACCGTCAGATCCAATGTGAACGCCCGCGTTGCGGTGTACATATTGCTGGCTGGCTTCGTCTACGCTCATGCGTACATC
>JACMRC010000526.1 GCA_014376655.1 Mucilaginibacter sp.
CACAACCAGGCCATGATGGAGTTTGGGGCAATGTTGTGCAAACCTAAAAATCCGGCTTGCGGGATCTGCCCAGTGCGGACGGGATGTTATGCTTTTACAAATAATACAACCACAACCCTGCCGGTAAAAATTATTAAGGTTAAAATAAAGCAGCGCTATTTTAATTACTTTTTATTTACCGATGGCGATATCATTTTGATGAATAAACGCGCAGAAAACGATATATGGGCCAATATGTATGATCTGCCAATGATTGAAGCAACCTCCCCGGGTAGCCTTGAAGAGCTATTAGTTATTCCTGATACTATTAACTACTTTGGAAAAGAGGTAGAAATAAGCGCAGTTTCTGGGGTTAAAAAACATGTGTTAACTCATCAGCATTTGTACGTTCGGTTTATAACTTTAGCTGTACAACCTGTGGTTATAATGCCAAATTGGGTTTTCATAAAAGTAGAAAATTTAAGAAAACTACCCTTGCCAAAGCCCATTTTTATATTTTTAGATAATTTTTTAAATTAGAAATAAATATTACTTTTATACCCGACTTAATAACCCCGAAGATTTAATCGATGTCTGGAATAAATAAAGTAATACTGGTGGGCCATTTGGGCAAGGACCCCGAGGTGCGCCAATTAGAAGGAGGAGTATCCGTTGCAAGTTTCCCTTTAGCAACGTCAGAGACCTTTAATAAGGATGGAAAAAAGGTAGAGCAAACAGAATGGCATAACATTGTTTTATGGCGCAGCCTGGCAGATGTTGCTGCTAAGTTTTTACAAAAAGGAAAGTTAGTTTACATTGAAGGCAAATTGCGTACGCGCAGTTTCGAGGATAAAGAAGGCGTTAAAAAATATACTACCGAGGTAGTTGCCGAAAACTTTACCATGCTGGGCCGCAAAACAGATTTTGAACAAGAAATGCCCCCACGTGCAGGAGTAAAAACAGAAGAGGCATTGGAAAACGATGATATAAATTTTTAACCCCTAATTATAAATTTAAATTACGAAGCCCCCGAGAAATTGGGGGCTTTTGTTTTGTGCTTAATTGTTGTGAAACTATTTAATGTTTAGAATAAATAAAATGAGCCGGTTAATTTTGCGTTTAATTAGTATTTTTAAAGGAATATATATGGTGGTATCTATGCACCTAAAATCTGCTATCCATTATGAAAAAGAAACTTGTTTTATTACTTAGTAGTGTTTCATTTATAACTATAACCCATGCACAGGTTGCCAACCGTACGTCATTTATAAAAGATAGCATAGATATATACGTAAGCCGGGCGCTTACTAACTGGCGCATACCCGGCGTTGCCATTTGTATAGTAAAAGATAATAATGTAATACTGATGAAAGGCTATGGCATTAAAGAGCTTGGCCTGCCAGAAAAGGTTGACGAAAACACCCTGTTTATGATAGGCAGCAATACCAAAGCGTTTACCGCTACCGCGCTGGCTATGCTGCAGGATCAAAAAAAGCTATCGCTTGATGATCAGGTGACCAAATATATCCCAACCTTTAGGTTGGAGAACAAGGCTGCGGGCGAGATGACTACCATCCGCGACCTGTTATGCCACCGTTTGGGCTTTAAAACCTTCCAGGGCGACTTTACTTTTTATAATACTGATCTTACCCGCGCGCAGGTTATTGATCGGTTAGGGCGCTTGAAAGCCACTTATCCGTTCCGCACCAAATGGGGCTATACCAACGCTGCTTTTTTAACGGCGGGCGAGATCATACAAAGAGTTACCGGGCAAACCTGGGAAATGTATTTAAAGCAAAACATTTTTGCACCGCTGGGTATGATGAATACGTTGGCGCTAACAGCCGATATGCCAAAATCATTTAACAGAACTGTGGCACATACTTTTATTGATGAGCGCTTAAGCGCCATACCTTATGCACAGATAGATGGTATAGCGCCGGCCGGCAGCATATCATCATCAGTAAACGATATGAGTAAATGGGTGCTGGCTTTATTAAACAACGGCAAGGTGGGTACACGGCAGGTAATACCCGAAGCCGCAGTATTGGCAACCCGCACCCCGCAGGATATTGTAGGGAGCATACGCCACCTAAACGGCGAAACCAATTTTGAGCTTTACGGCTTAGGCTGGTTTTTGCAGGATTATTCGGGCCACCGCATTGTTATGCATGATGGCGGGGTAAATGGATATGTATCATCTGTAACCTTAGTGCCGCAAGACCACCTGGGTATAATTATTTTGACTAATACAGATCAAAATGCTTTTTATGAGGCTTTGCGCTGGGAAATTATGGACGCTTATTTTAAACAGCCATACCGCAATTACAGCGAGACATATTTAAGCTCTTTTAAAAGCAATATGGCTGCCGAGCAAAGCGTGTATAAAGCCCTGCGCGATTCGGTTGCGTTAAACCTGCCATTGGCAACGCCTATTACAAACTACACAGGCAAATATGTTAATGATTTTTATGGCAGCATGACAATTACCCAAGGCGAAAACAACGACCTGGAAGCCCGCTTTGAGCATCATCCTAAAATGTTTGTGAAACTACAGCCAATTGGGAAGCACCGTTTTTTTGCAACTTTTTCAGACCCTGTATACGGCAAAACGGTTTTCCCGTTTAGTTTCCAAAATGGGAAAATTACCGGGGTAAAAGTTAAAGTGGCCGATTTTGTAGAGGCCGACCCTTACGAGTTTAAGAAAGTAAATTAGGCTGCTTAATTATTAAAACCCTGTAAAGTTATTTTAAATATCAGCACAGTATTGGGCGGATTAACGCCATTTGCTGCGTTGCCATAAGCCAGGCCCGACGGAGCGTACAATGTTATGGAGCCACCTTTTCCAATTTTAGGTATGCCGGTTCTCCAGGCATTTATAAGGCCATCTAAAGGGGCAAAATAAGCGCTTGGGCTTGAGTCTACCAAAACATCATCAAGGTTGTAAGCAGAGTAACCAACAGTAATGTTAGAGGCTACTGTGGGATGAGTGCCGGTGCCCGGGTTAGTTACCTCATAGTATAAACCCGAGGCATCTTTAG
>JACMRC010000527.1 GCA_014376655.1 Mucilaginibacter sp.
AAACGTTAGCTTACCCGTTTGCTTATTATTTAGATCAGAAAGATCAGCATAACAAACTGCGCAGCTTTAAAACCCCAACCGAAGGCACAGAACTATGCGCGGTAGACATTAATACCACCATAAAACAAGCGTTTAAGTTTCAACCGGGGTATATGGCAACCGTAACCGCGGCAGGTAAAAATCCGGAGTATTTTGAAGTATTTACTGATGCGTTTAACCAAACTTACATCTACAGTAAAACCACAGAATCTACCACGTATTTTATAAACAACGGTACCGCCTTTTACTTTACCAGTTTTTATGGGGATCAAAATTCGCTTTTATATTATTTCTATTTAGCTGCATACAAAGTGATTTTTACTACCGATGCCGATATAGCTGTTACCGATGTTTACCCTTTACAACTTACTACAGATAAAGCTGCACTATGGCTGCAGGACCTGCTGGCACCGTTTTGCCAGTTTATAAAATTACGATACAACAATTTCGCGATAGCAAATGGGGCAGGGGTGGCTATCCATGCGGCCCAGCATAAACAAGTTTTAGGCAGCCATAAACAAACTATGGAAGCAACCCTGCAATTAGACAGGGGTAGTATAAACGCATTTACCGTTAACATAAACAACACTAAAGTTGAAGCACAATGGATAACAGAAAATACCTTTTAGTTTTCCTTTTCGTAAGTGCTGCTTACTGCGGCAAAGCGCAATCGGTAAAAACTTTCGACCAGGCCGATAGTGTGTCTAACGCGCAATACCTGGCCGGCAACTGGCAACAGTTATTGATAACCGGCAAGCAGGCTATTGGTGCCGGTTTTGATTCGCCGGCTTTGCGGCAGCGTTTGGGCTATGCCCGATTGATTACGGGAGATTATTCGGGCGCATTAAAAGACTACGATGTTATTTTTAAAAACGATTCGTTTAATCCCACCGCCCGTTACTACGCCTACCTATGCCATAAGTATTTAAACCAGGAATTGGGTGCATCATACAACGCGGCTTACCTGGATACCAATCAGCTTAAAACCGAAAAAATAGCTGCTTACGGATTAATAAACGCAGGCATTGAAAGCGGGCTAAAGTATAATGATAATACCTATCGTGGTACGGCAAGCTATACCCGGGTTTATTTAACCAATCGTCTATCGTGGCGTTGGCAGTTAGAACAGTCGGTAGCTTATTTTAATCAATATATATCGGGCAGTACGGTGCATATACCGGGCGCCCCGTTGGTGGCTACTATCAGCAGTAACGACCAGCAACTGGAGTATTACGGCAAGATAAGCTATAGCTTAACCGAAAATGTCCAGTTAATGGCATCGTACCACTATTTAAATACCAGCTATCAAACTGTAACCTATACAGGCAATATCGGCTTTGCGGGGATTAGATACAGCGGCGCACGTTTTGCTTTACAGGGCGATGTTAATATGAGTAGTTTGATAGGCCGCCATATTAATCAATACAATGCATCGTTAATGTTATACCCTATGGGAAATCTTAACTTTTATACCATTAGCCGTGGTTCGTACGTTGATCAGAATAGTACAGGGACAGGCGTTTTTAGCCAGAGCATAGGTTATAAGATCCTGAAAAATACCTGGGCAGAAACGTCAGGAACATTTGGCGATATGAATAATTATATTGATGCCGACGGATTGTATATTTACAATGCAATTGACCCAACTAAATTAAAAGTTGGCGAAACTGTTTTTCAACCAATTGGTAAACACTTACAACTACAATTAAATTATACGTACGAGCAAAAGCAAGACGATGCACATAATTTAAAATATAACCAACACTCTATTACCGCAGGACTATTATGGAAATTTTAAAACGATTGCCCCTCATCATTTTATTAACCTTTGGCACTGTTAAATTGCAGGCACAAACCAACGCTGTACTACAAAAAGCTTTCAAAAACAGCTATGCCGACGAGAACAACAAGAACTACACCGCAGCTATTAATGATATGACACCCTACTACTCGGAAGGGAGTTATGAAGTTAATGTAAGACTTGGCTGGTTAAATTATTTGAACAAGAATTATAACGCATCGCAAACCTATTATGCGCGTGCGGTAAAAATTAAACCCAATGCGGTCGAGGCCAAGTTTGGTTATGTTAAACCCCTGTCATACCTGCAAAGCTGGGACAAGGTGCTTGACCAATATAACGCCATACTAAAAATAGACCCGCAAAATACGCAGGCTAATTACTGGTTGGGAGTGATATATTATAACCGTAAGCAGTATGATGCCGCTATCCGCTGCTTTAAGGCTGTGGTTAATTTATACCCGTTTGATTATGATGGTAACCACATGCTTGCCTGGTCGTGCTACTTTAGTGGGCGCAAACCTGATGCCCAAAGCTACTTTGAAAAAGCGCTGTTAATTAAGCCGGATGATGCTTCGAGTCTGGATGGACTAAGTAAATCAAGGTAGTTTATCGGGTTATTTCTTGTATTCATCGATTTATCGATTCATTCTTTGCCTTCATCGATATTCCTGAATTTTGATTCAGGGTGTTTATACATTTGGTTAACAATTTAATTATTAACCAACTAAAACATAAACAGATGAAGACTACAAGAACCTACCCACTGCTATTAATTGCTGCTATTGCCAGCGTATTTACAGCATGCCAAAAAAGCGGCGTTACCCCAACAGACACTGCTGCAAACACTACCGGTACAACCGGCATTATTGCTGTTACCACTACTGCGTCCCTGGCCGGATCTACCAGCGCAACCGCTAAAGACACCGTGTTTTTAGTAAATTGCTTTGGCCCGCGCGACAAAAAAGACAGCGTAGCATTTAGCGCATTACCTGCAGCCATTGGTACTTATTTAACGGCTAATTACAGCGGCTATACTTTAGCAAAATCTATCCAGGTAACAGATGCTGCAAAAGCCGTTATTAACTACATTGTTGTTATAAACTATAACGGCAGCCCTGTAGGATTGAAATTTACCCCTGCAGGTGTATTTGTAAGTGTTTTAGAGCAACGTGCAGGCGATGACATTAAAGGCGGCCGTCCATTCCACCCGGGTGGTCCGTTTGGTAACCGTAACGGGCAGCATCCTGACACTGTAGCTTTATCAGCTGTACCAACCACGGTATCAGGCTTTTTCAGCACTACTTACCCTACGGATACATTATTGCATGCCACTATAGCGCCAGATAACACTTACATCCTTATCAGCAAAAACAAAACATTGTTTGCAACTGCAATTACTGCTGCGGGTAAATTAGTTAAACGTATCCAAATTGATGCCCAGCCTGCTAAACACACAGCTGTATTGCAAGCTGCATTACCTGCTGCTATCGGTACTTACTTAACCGCTACTTACCCGGGTTATGTGTTTGACAAAGCATTCTCTGCAAACAACAAAAGCGGGGTGTTAGAGTACACGGTATTTATAACATCAAACAATACCAAGTTTGCGCTACGGTTTGATGCAGCGGGTGTGTTTGTGAAAGCGCTACCTATTCGCTAACCACCTCTTTACCCCCTATATTTAGTTTAGATCAGCCCGGACTTCCGCATTGGAAGCCGGGTTTTTTGTTGGGCTATGGTTTATGTTTATTACTTTTACACGGTGGACGTAAAGCGCAAAAAGAACATAGCCTCTATCATTGGTTTTGTAATAGGTATGGCAGCAGGGATTGTTATTCACCATCATGGTATAGGCGTTGCGCTTGGCATTATACTGGCCTTAGCTATGCGCGAGATATTCGATTAGCCCATTCTTAAATATTTAAATTACCAGAGGCGAAGCATCGACCCATTTTGTAGCGCCGGGTTTCAACCCGGCGAAAATAATAACCCGCCAAACAAAAGTGCCGTAGGTACGGTCCATATCATATGGGTCGTACCTACGGTACTCGATTTTTGTTTTGTGCTATGTCAACGGGGTGAAACCCGTTGCTATAATATTTGTCGAGCCGATGGCTCTATTTTGTTTCGTAAATTTGACATCACTAACATATTTGTGCAGTTTAGTATACGAATCAAAGGCT
>JACMRC010000528.1 GCA_014376655.1 Mucilaginibacter sp.
AAGTATAACTCAACAAGCTCAGGATCATTACCTGTCGCGAAATCGGCGAGGCGCGTATCAGTAGGGTTCTTAGCAGCTTCGGTAGTACCCAGGTAAAGCTTAACCCGGTTAAAGAATTTCTGATAAGCTTTAATATGGTTATTAACCAACGTAGCGTAAGGGATAGGCCAGGCCTTATCCAAATATGCGTTGGCACGGGCTGACTCATCGGCACTGATATCATCATATTTAACAAAATTGGTAGCTATAGATATAAAGAGCGTAGCCGCTGTAGCATTGGTTACGTTAACTGATGTATCAGACGCGGTAAACTCGCCGCCGTCTAACTTAACCTTTACCAGCGCCTGGAATTTGTCCTGCCCCTTTATGCCGTTACGGTCGCCGGACACGCCCGACAGCACCAACTCGTCTTTACCTTTGGTAACCACGTTAGATTTTTGCGGACTCTTCATAGCTGCCGAAAATGTCAAACTACCCGGTTTGCTTGCCGTTAAATGAACTATCATTACCTGGTTAGCGTTAGACGAGAATACCTCGCGTTTATAAGTAACCCCGGCAACAGAATAGGTTGTGGTGGCTATGGCTTTTGATATATTCAAATCGCGGTAATAGTTTTGATATTGCTCATGCCCCGGGAAGTTTAAAAACAGGTTGCCCACCGGCTGATAGCACATGCCATTGTCGGGGTTTGAACGGAAAGTTTTTTCGGCCAGGGCAGCGGCCTCTTTATATTTGTTTTCGAAGATTAAACGCCTAACATCCGGCAGGGCGGCTAACGAGGTTTTGCTATCGTTGCGACTTGGTCCGCCACTCCATAGGGTGGCTTCATTCATTTGTATGATTTCGCGGGCCGGGTTGCCATAAACCATGCCTGCAATTCGGCCATTACCCACAGGCATTGCCCGTTCCCACACCGCGCCGGATGGTGCATCATACCATAGTTTTAAATCGTTGTTTTGGGCAGACAGGCTAAGGCTTGTACATAGCAGTACAAGCGCCAGCAGGTTTTTTCTTAAGGTCATAGCTTTGGTTTACTGCCCTAAATCTATCGAATTTTAATCGACAATTACTATAACCCCAAAGCGACATTGCTGTAAATCAGCATGTTTCAAGGCAAAAGGCTAATATTGCTTATCAAAAGGTTAATATAACTTAATAGAAATATTGATCAGCCCGGAGCTTTTACTTATTTATTTTGATCTGCCCATCACCAATCCATCCCGTTACATCAACCCCCGAAACTGTTACCGTATACTTACCTGAAATATCAGATGTATAAAAAGACACCTTTGCCTTGCCGTTTTGGTCGGTGCTGATATTTGGTTCCCAGTGTATGGTTGAGCGGTAATCGGGCACTGTAACCGCACCGTGGCTAACGTTATATTTAGGGCTATAAAATTGCTGCGGGTACATTATCGGCAGCGGGCGGTATATAGCTATATCAGGACTCAGGTTTCTATTATAGCCCAGCTTGTTTGCGGTGGTTATGCTGATCACGGCTATGTCGCGCGATCCATTTGATAAAATATTTACCCTTCTTTCAAGATACCCCGGCAGATAGCCGGATGCGTAGAAATAATCCGTCGGAGGGGGCGCTACATTTGGGATAGGCGGATATCCCTCAAATAATAAACGTGAGTTTTCAAGCTCTTGCCCTTTGAAATATTTGGTTGTTGGCGGCTTGCCGTAGCTGTACATAAATTTGCGGTTATACATCACTTCCATGCCTTTATAAGATATTATCGAAAAGTCATTTAACTCATCAAGTAACTGTTCGGTAGTGAAGGGGCTGTCCATCATAATGGGCAACCCGCCGCCATCAATTTCAATAACCACCAGGTAATTATTAAGCATAAGGCTTGCTATGCCTTCGAAGTAAGTTACCCTTAAACCCGGCAGCTTTTGTTTAATTAACTGGTAAAGATTCATTACACCCGACTCTTTGATATCCTGTTCGTCGAAGATCAAATCGGCGTTGCCGGGGCCGTTGCGGTTAAAGGAACCCGGTATGATCTTGTTGCTCCTGATTTTTACTTCTTTTAGCTGGATGCCTGTTAATTTAAGGTTGGCATCATTGACCGCTTCGGCTTTGCGCTTAACATAATTAAGTTGTACGGGGTCCGCGTTAACATACCATGGCAATATGGCGCTGTTTAAGTTTTCCGGAATGGGTAATGCCTTAAAACGATTGACGCTAACATTGCCAAAAATTAATTTTTTATCCTTAGCGTTTCGGGCCTGTATAAAAAACGAGCCGCTATCAATATTGGGTAGATTTGCAAATTGATATACACCAGCACTGTCTGTAACCCCGGTGGTAATAAACCTGGGTTTTTGCGATGACACTAATACCGGCGCATTTATTACCGGCTTGTTGCCAAGATTGGTGACCCTGCCGGTAACTACCAGTTTTTTTTCAACTGTATACTCCGGTTTCCTGGCCGGCGCAAAAATGTCCTTCCAGTCATAACCCGTCCAGCCTTGGGTAAGCACCAAGTTATCTAAATCTTGCCAGGCTTGTTTATCCTTACGGTTAATGTAATAACCGGGGTTCTCGATATTTCCTTTCAGATCGGCGTTTAACAACAAGCTGACATTCATGCTGTAATTACCGATGCTATCCGGTCTTACCTGCGAGTCGTCGGCAACGGCCATTGAAAAACTGCCCTGCACCGGGAAACCGCTTTTATCCCTTACTTCAATGCTCAAACTTACACTGTCGCGCTTTCTGTAAGTGGTTTTATTGGGGGTTATTTGGATGTTTAAGCCATCGTGATTATCAATAAATACGGCCCGCTCATTTAGCGGGATTTTACCTTTAAATAAAGTAAAGCGGGTAACACCTGACGGGAACGATCTTTTACTGACAACGATCTGGGGTTGAGCAAGATCTATCTTTTGTGAGTAATAAATAACCCCTCTTGATGTACCGATAACATAACAGACGGTATCGGGGGGTAATTTATCTAATCCGCCAAAATTAATGGTGAGTTTATCATCCTGTTCGGCATTAGTAACATGCAACGTAGTCCCAGACAAAGCGATTTTGGGGAATGCCAATGGCTTAACGACTGGTTTTAACATTTTAGCAGTATACGTTTCGCCACCCTTAGGGGTAAATTCAAAAGAGCCTATGCCATTATGTGTGGAGGCGAAGGAAGCTACCTCCGTGCCTTTACTGTCATAAACGGCGCCCAGCACCGCCCGGCTTTTGCCGTCCTCGCCAACGGCTTTAAACCCAACTATTGATCTTAGCCCGTTAATCAGCTTGCCACCTTCGGGTAAAAACTGCAGATCGATCTTTTGATCGCGGCTTAGGTTTAGCGGCACCTGCACTATTTTGTAATTATCGGCTTTATCCAGGCTGGTAATCTGTACCCGCACTTTGTTGGCCTGCGCTTTATCCTTTAATACCTGCGAGAGTTTGAGCGAGCCGTCTATCCCTGTCTGCATTACTTGGTTATAGATGTAGTGCGATTGATCATAGATCTTTACTTCTATTTGCTTCAATGCCACCGGCGATTGCGGGTTATCCGTGCGGGTGAGTTTTAGCAAAACTTGTAGTTCGTTCTTATCGACAACACTGTTTAGTGCAGCTGCCGATTGAACCAACCAGGTTTGCTCTGACGGGATACCGATGTAAAACCGTTGCGTGAATACGTAATCGCTGCCAAAGTTTTCCATCCAGCTGGTATAGGCCCGCATGGTATAGCCCCCTTCGTGGAAAATGTTTTTTGGCAGCGGGATCTGCCCCCAGCCCAGACCATCTTTAACCGGAACGCATATCCGCCGCGATACCTCGGTACTGTCATCTATCAATTCAATGTATAACAGGCCGCTTAGTTTTGAGGGTGTGAAATTAACCCCGTCTAACAAATAGCTTTTAAACCACAGCGTATCACCGGTATTATAGTACGGTTTATCTAAATGCAGGTAAACTTTCTCTATCGGTAGTCGGCGGTTAAAGCTGTCCAGCGGTGCTTTGATCCGTAACAGATCCTTATCCGGCTGTGCAAAATATCCACCACCTTGTGCAAACAGGTTCACTGCAATGCCAAACAACGCAAATGTTAACAGGATCTTTTTAAAACTCATAATGCTTACTTGTTAATCTTAATCTGGCTATCGCCAATACCCCCCGTCACATCAACCCCCGAAACTGTTACTGTATACTTACCCGCAATATCCGATGTATAAAAGGAAACCTTTGCCTTGCCGTTTGCATCGGTGCTAATATTAGGCTCCCAATGGAGGGTTGCGCGGTAGTCGGGTATAATTACGCTCTCTGGCTCTACTTTATATTTAGGGCTGTAAAATTGCTGCGGATACAATAATGGCAGAGGAATAAAAGTGGTAGTACCAGGTTTAGTAACCGGCCGCCCGGCTAAGCCGGTATTAGTAGTTACATATATTTTGGCATAATAGTACGTTCGGTAGGGTAAAGGGAAGCTCCTGCTTAATACCACTTGTACGCCTTTTAATTTGCCTACTTTAAAACCCCTCATCGCCTCAATAAAATCTTCGGCCGAGTTTGGATCATCAAGATAATCAGTGCCTTTTTTTTTCTCTCCGTCAGGGCCTGCGTCGGTCAATATTTCTGCGCCCTTAAGTGCTACTAATAAAGGAGCATTGTCTAATATAAAATCATTAGATTCAATAAAATCCTCGTCGCCAATTTTCATGGTTACCGCACCTTTACGATATTTCCAATCCCTTATTATTTTAAAGCCAGGCACGTATACCTTTAGGAGGTCATAAAGATTAGATGTGCCTGATTTTTTAATATCCTCTTCATCGAAACTCAAATTGGCACCACCCTGGTAATAGGCCCCTTTTATAATTTTAGTATTTTTTATTTTAACCTCTTTAAGCACTATACCGGTTTGCTTCGGGTTTTCGAGTTCTTGTTTTGAAGTTTTTAGCTTGATACTGTTTATTATAGTACTATCTGTATTTACGTACCATGGCAAAATAGGATTGCTGACAGCGACAGGAACAGGGGGAGCTTTAAAACGATCAACAGCGATTGTAGATGCAAACATGCTTCGCCCACGCTTATTGTTTGCTTGTATAAAAAAGGACCCGCTATCGATAGTCGGCAGATTTTTAAATACAAATCTGCCGGCACTATCAGTAATGCCTTTAGCAATAAACTGCGGTTTCTGTGATGATAGGATCATCTCGACGCCGGGAATAGGTTTATGGGATAAGTTTATGACATAGCCGCTTACCTTAAATTCTTTTTCGGCCGGAAAAGCTATTGGCTTTGCCGGTTTATGGGTAAATACATCCTTCCAGCTATAGCCTGTCCAGCCCTGGGTGAGCATCAGGTTATCTAATGCCTGCCAGGCCTGGTTATCTGTACGGTTAATATAATACCCCGGCGATTCCACATAGCCTTTAAGATCCGAACTGATCAACAGGTTGGAAGCCATGCTGAAATTGCCCGCGCTATCGGGTTTAACCTGCGAATCATCTGTAACCGCTAATGAAAAATTGCCCCTAACCGGGATGCC
>JACMRC010000529.1 GCA_014376655.1 Mucilaginibacter sp.
GCCTTGACACGCTGGAGAAAAATTAACGTTACCTATTGATGAGATTATCTATTATATTTTTATTAACTGCTTTTTGCTCATATTTACCGGCAAGCAAGACCGTTGATAAACCAGCTACCAAACCTACTTCAATTATTGACGATACGGAAGATAAATTCCCCGTACCTGGCGAGAATATTAGCAGGTTGTTTTAC
This sequence comes from Mucilaginibacter sp., assembly GCA_014376655.1. GTDB lineage: Bacteria > Bacteroidota > Bacteroidia > Sphingobacteriales > Sphingobacteriaceae > Mucilaginibacter. Next base: position 195 of record JACMRC010000529.1, read on the forward strand.
ATGCAGCGTACTGCCAATACCAACACCATAATTTATGAATTAAATGCACCCGGAGGCAAGTTAGATGCAGAAAATCCGTTGCATGTATATTGGATAAGATATGCCGAGAAAGGGCAAAAGGAAGAACTGAGTTATATACAGCGTAAATTTGCATATGGTGTGGTAACTAAGAAACTGGCTAACGATCAATTTGATGTCAGATTTGTATCATACAAAAAATTTCCACTGCTTTTGATGAAGGCAAACGACGGAAAATATCATATCTTCGCAACAGTAGCGCAAAAACAAATGATGCTTAACCGCTTATTTGTAAAAATAGAAGGAGGCTCTTTCTGGTTACCAAACGTGGTATACGTAGAGCTAAGAGGAACAGATCAAAACACAGGCAGAGAAATTGTAGAACGTTTTAAACCCTGATTTACTATGGCAAAAAATTTCATATCAAACTCACAGGAATCAACAAGGATGTTTAAAAGTGACCTTTTGGAAGTTTTATCAAAAGTGCATTACTTGGTACCTGTATTTATTTTTGTACCTGTTATATTGGTTAGTACCTATCTTGCTTTGTTTGTTAAAAGTATTGGTATAGTTACTTATTTTGAGTTCTTCTTAATCGGCCTTTTTGTATGGACGTTTACCGAATACATTATGCACCGCTTTGTATTCCATTATGTACCTAAAAACAAAATTGGTTTACGTTTGCACTTTATTTTTCACGGTGTTCACCATGATTATCCCAGCGATGCTAAACGTTTAGTGTTGCCCCCATCAGTTAGTATACCTTTAGCTACTGCGTTTTACTTTTTGTTTGATGCTATATTGCCGGCTAACTACATTTTTGGTTTCTTCCCTGGTTTTATCTTAGGTTATTTATTTTATGATATATCGCACTATGCAATACATCATTTTAACTTTAAAGGCAACATCTGGAAAAAGATAAAACAACACCACATGCTTCACCACTATCAAGCCCCTGAAAGAGGCTTTGGTGTTAGCTCGCCGCTTTGGGATAAAATTTTCCGTTCAGATTTTGTTAAAAAATAGCGATGACAGGAGTTGGAGTTGTTAACCAGGGCCCGGTAGTAAATGCCAGATCTGTAGTAACAGTTACCCTTCTTTCTATAGCCTATTTACTGCTCTCGTCGTGGGTAGTTGGTTTTAAATCAGACCAGGTGGTATTGCTGGTTATCTTTAACGTATGCTTTTATCTTTCTGCTATTACCCGTAAGTTTATTGTGGGTTTTAGTGTTTTTATTGTGTATTGGATCATATTCGATTACATGAAAGCATTCCCTAATTATAATGTTAGCCAAGTTCATATTGCCGATCTTTATAACTTTGAAAAACACCTTTTCGGTATACATTATCAGGGGCATTTATTAACCCCTAACGAGTACTGGGAAATACATGCTACCACTACATTAGATATAATTGCCGGCCTGTTTTATATATGCTGGATACCTGTTCCGCTGGGCTTTGCTGCTTATCTATTCTTTAAAAACAGGCGCGAGTTTCTTTCATTCGCAATTACTTTTTTAGTGGTGAATCTTTTAGGATTTGTGATATATTACTCTTTCCCTGCTGCACCGCCCTGGTATATACAGGCTCATGGTTTTGTGTTCCATCCTGCTACCCCTGGCAACACTGCAGGCCTGGTAAGGTTTGATAATTACTTTAACGTTCATATCTTCCAATCTATCTACCAAAAAGGTTCTAATGTATTCGCGGCTATGCCATCGTTACATTCGGCCTACCCTATTATAGTTGTTTATTATGCTTTTAAAAACCGTGTTGGTTTTGGTAAGTATATTTTAGCAACGGTTATGGTTGGCATATGGCTCACCGCAATTTACACCAGTCACCATTATATATTAGATGTATTGGTTGGTATACTTACCGCTATATTGGGCATCAATCTATTTAATGTGCTTTTTTCTAAAGTACCTGCACTCAATCAATTTTTGGATAATTATGCTACATTTATAAGTTAATTATAACCTTATAAATGAAGCTCTTACTTACTGTTTTTATTCTGGCTATGTCAGTGTGCTCACTGGCGCAATCTAATACTTTGCCGTCTGACGTTTACAGCCCGGGAAAAGCGATTAAGTTTAATACCGATGTAGGGAAAAACCAGGTATTAAAAGGCGCTACCTTAGATCTGAAAATTCTTGACATTTACACTCTTTCGCTTGCTGCTGGTAAAACCTATATCCTGCCGGTTAACAGCAATATTGAACAATTAATAGTTGTAAAAAGCGGTTCAGTAAATTTAATACTTAAAGACACTACACAAACAGTTGGCCCAGGCAGCATTGCTTTAGTTTTGGCCGGCGATAAGATCAGTTTTAAAAATCCATCTGATAAACCGGTAAGCTGGTTTGTTTTAAGCTATCAATCAACCAACCCGGTCAACTTGCAACGAGGGCATGATGCAGGGCCTTCATTTATTAAAAATTGGGACCTGTTAAAAGTCAACAAATCTGTAAAGGGCGAAACAAGATCATTGTTTGATAGGCCCACCACTATGTTTGAACGTTTTGAGATACATGCTACCGCACTAAACCCCGGCTATGCAAGTCACGACCCACACACCCATCGGGTTGAAGAAATAATACTGATGTTAAACGGCGGCGTATTAGAAACTATAAACCAGGGTACAAAAGACGCACGCGCAGGCGATTGTATTTACCTGGCATCGGGCAGTTTGCACCGCCCAATAAACAATACTAATCAGCAATGTTATTATTTAGCTATCCAATGGCATATTTTAAAAACCGACTAATAAACCTATAATCATGTCCATCCAACGTAGAGATTTTTTAAAGAATACCGCTATAGGCATGGCAGGGCTTAGCCTGGCACCCTTATTTAGCGAATCGTTATTTGCAGCACCGGCGGCTTACACCTTTCGTAAAAGCACTCCCGAGCAACAAGGAATCAGCTCATCAAGCATACTTGATTTTATTAATAAAGCAGAGGCAGGTAAACTTGGGCTGCATAGTTTAATGGTTATTCGTAACGGCAGCGTTGTAGCCGAAGGCTGGTGGGATCCTTATAAACCTGATCTGAACCACACACTAAACTCTTTAAGTAAAAGCTTTACCTCAACAGGCATTGGCTTTGCGGTGAGCGAGGGTTTATTGAGTGTCGAGGATAAGGTAACCAAATTTTTCCCGGATGATATACCCGCAAACCCTGCACCATATTTAATGGATATGCAGGTAAAACACTTGCTTACTATGACTACCGGGCACGAAGCAGATACCGCCGGCCCAATGCGAAAAGATAAGAACGTTTGGGCCCAAACATTCTTATCTACCCAGGTTCCGCATCAGCCAGGAACTTATTTTTTGTATGATACGGGAGCTACATATATGCTATCAGCTATTATAACCAAGATTACCGGGAAAACCTTGTTTGATTATTTAACGCCGAGGCTTTTTAAGCCATTAGATATAACCGGGATTGATTGGGAAGTTAGTCCGCAAGGTATTAATACAGGCGGCTTTGGTTTACGTGTAAAAACAGAGGATATTGCCAAATTAGGTATGCTTTACCTGCAAAACGGTATGTGGAATGGCAAACAAGTATTACCTGACAGTTGGGCTAAAGACGCTACTACTTATAAAGTACCCAACTCGCCCATGAAGGGTCAGGACACATCAACCAGTGATTGGCAACAGGGTTATTGTTACCAGTTTTGGCGTTGCAGGCATAATTTCTTTCGTGGTGACGGTGCGCAGGGCCAGTATTGTTTGGTGTCTCGCGATCTCAATACGGTAATAGCTATTACAAGCGAGATCCAGGACATGCAGAAGACACTTAACTATGTATGGGATTATTTACTTCCCGGCATAAAACCGTCAGCTTTGCCTGCTGATACCGCTAACCAAAGTGCCTTAAAGCAAAAATTGGCCACGCTGACATTATTACCTGCTAAAACTGATTTTGGGCAAAACATGCAAGCACAGGTATCAGGTAAAACCTTTACTATTAAAGACAACGCCCTTGCGGTTAATCAGGCATCGTTAACGTTTAATAGCGATGATTGTACTTTTATAATAAAAGGCAGCCAAACAGAGCAAAAGATAACCTGCGGGCTTAATAAATGGGTAAAAAGCGAAACACCAACAGTTGGCGTACCAAATAAAAACAGTACCGCCCGTAAAATTGCAGCTACAGGTACCTGGACTACTGATAAAACATTTGTAATTACCTTACAGTATTACGAAACACCAAACTCCGACCTGGTAATCTGCAATTTTGAAAACAATACCATCAGTATAAAATTCCTGGCAGGCATAACCGCTAATAATGGTGGCACCGGGGATAGCAGGCCGGTATTAGAAGGAACTGTATAGACGTTTTAAAAGGTTGGCTAACGAGTATGCTGCTCATCGGCCAGTCTTTTTTCTATTCTCCTATCTGGGATAAACCAAATACAAGCTACCAAAATATAGAGCGCCAAACTTAGGTAGGTATTCATCCATGCCAGTGCGATAGCCGAAAAATAGCAAGCTACTGATATTTTCCCTTTCCAATCGCTGCCTATTGCGTCTGCAAGTATAGATTGCTCACCCTCATGCTTAACCAATAATATCATAAGGATAGAGTAGGCAATTGCATTCATTAAAAGCACAAATCCATATAATGCTATGGGCAATATTTCACTAAAATGGCTCTCGCCCATCCAGTTTGTAACAAACGGCACCATTGACAGCCAAAACAACAAATGCATATTGGCCCAAAGCACAGATCCATTTATTGATTTTACCGCGTGTAGCATGTGGTGGTGGTTGTTCCAATAAATACCTACATATACAAAACTCATTACATAGCTGGCAAATACCGGCCACATTGGGGTTAAGGCTTTAAGATCGTGTCCCTCGGGTATTTTTAGCTCCAGCACCATTATAGTTATTATAATAGCTATAACACCATCGCTAAAGGCCTCCAGCCTACTTTTACTCATATTTACATTTACAGATTGCATAATGAACACAAAATAATAAATATTGCAGTAATGGCATCATATATTATATCGACGGTGGTTTTTTATTAAAAAAACTAACGTCAAACCGATAGATTCTCCGCAGAATAATTTAGCAGAAGGCTTTAGCCTAAAATTATCTTATTTCAGCTAAATGTTTTTTTGTTTAACCCCGTACCAGTTTTAATAATCAGAATAATCTGCCGGGTAAAGGAAAAGACTTTCGGCTTTTGACACGTTTTTTTGATACTCGGCCATCTTGCCTAACGCTTTAAATTTCTCGTCGGCAAAGAATAGCTTCCATTTATCTTTATTATCCTGCAAGCCGTTAAACGTGGTCATATACATTAAGTTTGGCATGTGGCTGCCAGCTATAACTTCGGCATAAAATATGGCGTTAAAATCGTAGCTTTTAAATATGCCTATTTCATCGCCCGTGTTAAACATCTTTACTTTGCTGGCATTATACTTTTCAGTGGCACTTTCATAGCTACGTAGCTCGTATATCCTGTCGGCTTTCTTTGCTGTCAGGTTTGGCATGCCAGGCTCCGGTGCTCCCGGGAATGCACGTAATACAATAGTTTCCATGCGTGTATAGCTGGAGTTGTTAGATGGTGCCTCTAAATAATCCTTACCAGCCTCAAGATATTGTTGATCCTTCAATAATATCTGATCGGTATTTTCTAAGGCGTCCCAGGTTTTGTAAGGCACGTATACATAGATCTTTTTATCAAGGCTATCTTGCTTAAGTACTTTAAACACACCTACATTTTTAACACCTGCTTTGTGCAATGCAGGTATATAAGCATTCTGGAAATACGCGTCTAATCGTGCTTCCTGTGCTGCTGTTTTAAAATGATAAATCTTTATCTGATAATAATACTGCGAGGCAGCCCGCACGTACAAACCGGAGCATAAACAGGTTGCAAACACAACAAACGCTACAAGTGCAGCCGGGCAATTTTTATACAATATTTTCATTTTATTAAGTGGTTTAATCTTTAACTCGAAATAGTCGTGGTAAACTTACAATTAACAATACAAAAACAGCGGTTACCAGTTGTAACAAATTTGCGTCAACGCCTATGCTTAATGTTACGGCCAATACTAACTGAAATATAACCGCACCTGCTAATACTAAGGCCAAGATTACCCATATAGATACTATCTGGAACCAGGTAATCAATACCTCGGCTATTATAACCGACCCCAACCCTATTATCACAACACCAATACCCATGTTAATATCCGCAAAGCCCTGAAACTGGGTAATTAA